>JBPOHG010000271.1:0-7893 GCA_052035835.1 Bacteroidota bacterium
GTTGTACTTCCTGTTGCTGGAATTCTTCAAAAACAGGAGTGATAAACTTATCGTGGTTTACAATCTCCTGTGGAAGGCAGGATACAGAAATTCGTTGCCCGTTGCTCAGGAGCGCCGATCTTCGAACAATATTGCGCATTTCCCTCAAATTGCCAGGCCACTTGTAGGTTTTGAATAATCTAGTTACTTCATCATCAAATCCTGTAATCTCTTTATTTAATTCCCTGTTAGCCTTTTCAAGAAAGTGTGTTGCAAATGACAGGATATCATCTGGCATTTCCCTGAGCGCAGGAACATTTACATTGAATTCGTTGAAACGGTAATATAAGTCTTCCCTGAATTTTCCTTTTTTAACAGCCTCTGCTAGGTTTTCATTGGAAGCTACAATGATACGAACATCAATTTCTATGTCGCGAGTGCCGCCAACCCGGCGAAGTTTTCTTTCCTGTACCAGTCGCAACAAGCCAACCTGAATTTCATAAGATAAATTGGCAATTTCATCGAGGAAAATTGTGCCACCGTTAGCCAGTTCAAACTGGCCGGGCTTTGCATTGAGCGCACCTGTAAAAGCCCCTTTTTCATGGCCCCATAATTCACTTCCTGCCAATTCTTTGGTAAGTGCCCCGCAATCAATAGCTATGAAGGGGTTGCTTTTGCGTTGGCTAAGGTCATGAATCGTTCGTGCAATATTCTCTTTACCTGCTCCACTTTCACCATAAATTACAACGCTAAAGTTGGTGGAAGCGACCAGTTTCACTTCATTGTGCATTGTTTGTGCACTTGGTGAAACCCCAACAATAAATTCACTCTCTTTTTGAAGTTTGCCTGTATGTTTTTTTATTGCAGTACCAGAGTTGGATGCAGCAGGGGCAGTGGTTATTGCCCTGGGTTGCTCGGGCAGTGCAATGGCATTGTTGATGATGTTTAATATTTCATCAGGGATCAGGGGTTTAATGATATAATCAAGGGCACCCCGTTTCATAACATCCACCGATGTACGCACATCCGAATAGCCTGTAATAATGACAATTTTCAAATAAGGAAAAATTTCATGCGACCTGGTAATAAAGTCGCGCCCTTCCATATCGCTTAATCGAAAATCGCAGAAGCATAGATCGTAAGTTGTATTGGATATTTTCTCTAAAGCCAGTTTGCCTGTTAAAGCAGTATCAACCTGGTATCCGTTGCGTTTCAAAAATTTCTCGAGGAGGTTACAAATGTCGATGTCGTCATCAACAACAAGTATATGAGCCATATAGATTAGGAATTATCTTACAGGCGTCAAGATAGGTTTTTTTCTGAAATCTTTATTATACAGCGCCTTGTTATAATGGGTACTCATTGTATAGAAAAAAGGAGTTAACCCTTATGCTGCTGATGGTAATGCATTAATCTGACGCCTATTTCGGCCATCTTGACCTTTGTATAGGAGTTAGCCCATTGTTCAAACGTTGATTTTAAATCATTGAACAAAGTTGATTGACGAGTACTGGAAGGAATGCTGTTTGTGGGATTTGAACCTTGCACATTCATAGTACGAACGATACCCTGTTGTTGAATTGGTTGCATAAACATGTGATAATTGAAGTTGATGGTTGTTGAATAATAGTATATGATATCAATATCATGCCAGGGTAAACGCAAAAAAAGAAGCCTTAAATTGAAGCTGATTCGGGCGATTTTGATAATTTACCATAATAATTAGCGGCCATTTAATTTTAAACGGCGTATTCATTTCCCCATTTCGAGCACAATTCCAGGTTATGCAATTAAAAACCATCAGCACCATTCGAAAAGTTTCCCTGTTTGCGCTGTCAATAAAGATCGTTTTACTCATCATCGCAGTATTCCTGATTATTAACCTCCGGTATTATGTTAAATGGACAAACCATACCCAGGAAGTGTTGAATATGTCTGAAAAAGTTTATAAAGCCATCCTGCAGGCAGAAGTTGGTGTTCGTAATTTTACCATTGTAAGGAACCCCGATTTTCATCAACAATATATTCAAAACAGGGATGATGCGTACAGGTATGCTGAGAATCTGAAGGAAATGGTTAGTGATAACCCTGCACAGTTGGCCAATGCCAAAGATTTGAAAAGGTTTCTCGATAACAGGTTGCTGCGGTTTGATACCACCATGAATATGGCAAAAGCCAATATGGAGTCTTTAGAATACTTTCAAAGAAGGATCATGCTTCCAGAATCTTTGAGCGCATCAACATTGGTCAGGAATAAACTTGATGAGATGGTGCGCATAGAAAAAAGGTTGCTTACAAGCAGGGAAAAGGAATTGTTCACTAACATGAAAATGCTGGGGCCTTTGTTGCTGGTATTGCTTGCGATATCAATCCTCATTTCGATGGTTAACCTGTATGGATTGAATATGTTTGATAAAAGTAGAAAAAAATACGATGAACAAATTGATCATTACCAGCGAGAGTTACAAGAACAAATTAAGTCGCTGAATATGTCGAATCGTGAACTCGAGCAATTTGCCTATGTAGCATCCCATGATTTACAAGAGCCGCTCAGGAAGATTATTGCATTCAGCGAATTGCTTGAGGAGAATATGAAAGGGAAGTTGGAAGGGGAGAATAAGCTGTACCTCGAACGTATTACCAATTCAGCCGGAAGGATGAGGGTACTGATAAACGATTTGTTGAATTTTAGCCGTGCCTCCCGAAATACCAATGAAAGTGAAAATGTTTCACTCAATAAAGTTTTGCAGAATGTACGAGAAGACCTCTCTATCAAAATTGCTGAAATGAATGCTACTCTTTCTGTTGGCAATTTGCCGGAGGTTCAGGGTACGTATTCCGAAATGCAACAGGTGTTCCAAAATCTGGTAAGCAATGCTTTAAAATTTTCAAAGAAGGAAGTGAGGCCCGAAATAGTTATCCAAAGTATCCTGGCACCCCATGCAATGGTTAAGCAGTTTCCCGAACTAGATCCACTTGCAAAATACCACTGCATAACGGTAACCGATAATGGTATTGGAATTGAGGAAGCGTTTTATGACAAGATCTTTGTTATTTTTCAACGCCTGCACAGTAAAGAGGCCTATGACGGTACAGGTATCGGTTTGGCGGTATGTAAGAAAATCATTGAAAAGCATGGGGGTAAAATATTCCTGTCATCACAAAAAGGGCTGGGTACCACATTCACGATCTTGCTTGAGGTGCCCTAATTTGTATGATATGAACTGTCGATATCTTCTATTCCCCAAAAAAGTGCTGATAATTTCGATGGTTAAACGCTCTTTTATAATTTGAATGAATAGTTGATTGATCATATTGGAGAGATTTTATCTATGAAATTTTTATGGGAATAATATTTTATTGTTTAATCTCTTTTTACTTTCTTTATACAGGAAAATGCTGATCCCTAATTTGAAAACAATGAATTTCCTAACCAAATACCTCTTTTTTAAAGTCCCGGGAATTCAATTAACGATTCTGAATTACCTATCATACACCTCCCATGAATCAAAACAGGAAAATAACCTTACTCGTTGCGGAAGATGATGCTGATGACCGTATGCTGATGGAAAAAGCATTTAAGCGGGGCATGCCCAATAAAGAATTGGCATATGTAGAAGATGGTGTGCAATTGATAAAATACCTAAAAGGGGAAAAGCCATATGACAACCGCGAAGCATTTCCCAAGCCTGACCTTATTCTCCTCGATTTGAATATGCCAAAAATGGATGGAAGATCGGCTTTGAAGGAAATTAAATCTTCTGCAGACTTATGCAAAATACCAGTAGTGATTTTTACAACATCGCAGTCACAAGATGATATTAATTATACGTATCGCACCGGGGGAAACAGTTATATAATGAAGCCAACTTCGTTTGAGGAACTTACCCGATTAGGGAAGGAACTGGATAACTATTGGTTTGATACGGTGGAATTACCTTAAACACAAACTGCTCCATGCCATACAGTTACGTCAAACTATTATATGTTGACGACGATGCGGATGATTATTTTCTGCTTGATTCCCAATTAAAAAGAATCAAAGACAGGTCGTACACGCTTCACAGGGCAGCTTCATTGGAGGAAGCAGAGGCGTTGCTGAAAGAATCCTACGATTTAGTTTTTGTTGATTATCGCCTTGGAAAAGACAACGGCATTGATCTCCTTCGCCTGATCAAAAGGCATTCTCCTTATATTCCCGTAATCATGCTTACAGGAATGGAAAACAGTGAAGTGGATAATATAGCTTTAACTGAAGGGGCATCAGATTACCTGGTGAAAGGAGGGTTTACGCCACATGACCTGGAAAGGTCTATTCGTTATTCCTTGAGGGATGCCCGCTCCATGAAAGCCATGGAAACCAGCTCCAGGCGTTTCCGGAATATTTTTGAAAGATCTGCAGACCCTATCATATTGATTGATCAGGGAACGACTATTATAAGTGCCAACCCGAGTTTCTGTAAACTGTTTAATTACATTCCTGCAAGTGAAGAACGCGAGATGCCCACATTGTCTTTATTTCTTGCAGATGCATCTTCTGCAAAATGGATAGAGCATGAGGTACAAAGTGGGAAGGAGTTAACAGATTTTCAGGTTAACATGGTGAAAGGCCCGGGTAACCATATCAAAACACTCATCAATATTGTTAAGCATGATGAGGAAGCAGGTGTTTTTCAGGTGATGATTAAGGACCTTACTTCATTGAAGGAAAAAGAGGAAGAAGAGCAATTGTTCCGGAAGTTTTCTTCTACCGGTAGGATAGCCAGGATCCTGGCCCACGAAATTAAAAACCCACTTACCAATATTACGCTTTCAACAGATCAGATAAGGTTTGAATTCGAACAGCAGCAACAGCATGACCAGCTTTATTTTGTTGATGTAATCGAGCGAAACCTAAAAAGAATCAATGAGCTCTTAACTCAATTGCTCAATTCTACAAAGTTTACTGAACTGCAACTGGCTGAAAATAAGTTGAATGACATAGTACTGGAAGTGCTCGCTCAGGCAAAAGATAGCCTTGAACTGTCTCAGGTAACAGTACAAACACAGTTGAGCAATGAGGATACAGCCATTCGGATGGATGCTGACAAAGTTAGGATCGCTATCTTCAACCTGGTGGTGAATGCTATTGATGCAATGCCGAAAGGGAGTGGGGTATTATTCATTTCTACCTCTGTAGAAAAAGACAGGATGGTACTTGAAATTACCGATAATGGTTCGGGAATAACAAATGAGCAAATGGAGAAGTTGTTTGAGCCATTCTATACCAGTAAACATGCCGGTACAGGGCTTGGTTTAACACATGCGCAGAATATTATGATGAGCCACCAGGGATTGTTGAAAGTCAAAAGTACGCCGGGTGCTGGTTCGAGTTTTTTTATGATTTTTAATAGGAGTTAATTTTCTCAATTCGTTTATACTTTATAATTATAATCTTATGGTATAAAGTTTCAATTGCCTGGTATGGATGCCTTTTAACGGAATATGGCCAAGGTCTTCTCCCTGCCATTGTTTAAGCCCCGAATAATCAAAATAGTCTTCTGAAACAATGTGTTTTTGATGCAACTCGCTGCATGCGCTGCGTATACGGGCTGTAATGTTCATGGCCTCGCCACTCATGGCAATTTCTTTTTTTACGACACCAATTTCGCCAATCGTTACTTCCCCAACATGAATCCCAACCCTGAATTCGGGCTGTACCCCATATTTATCCCTGAAGTAACCTGATCTTATGTGTAATTGCTTCCGGCACATGATAAGTGTTTGTATGCATTGTGCCGCCTCCTTTTTCTTTTTGGGCCATGTAACGATCACTTCATCCCCAACATATTGGTAGATATCAGCACCATTCGCAAGGGCAGCATTGGAAATGATGCTGATAAAATCCCTTATGAATAGAAAATACAATTGATGCCCTAAGCGTTCAGAAATAGGCGTGCTGTCTTTTAAATCTACAAACATTATAATTCGCTCTTCAACCCTGGGGATGCTGTACCTTCCAATCATCATGTTTATAAAAAAGCCCGGACTGTATTTTTTCCCGAGTTGGTGGCTTAAGTGTATAGTAAATACTGCCAGGCACTTTATGAAAATTGCATCTGCCAAGTAACCAGATTCCAGGAGGTAATTCCATGCATTGTTAAATAATTCTTTGTGTGAAATGTTTTCTGTAAAGTAAGTCATCACTAGAAATCGTACTGCAGTAAGTATACAGATGCTTGCAAAGACCATCATTGTTTTCTGAAAACGTTTATAAACAGCAGACCCTTCTTCTGAAATATAAGTTGTGAGATAAAACATTACTGCAGAAATGCCTGTGTTTACAATCATCGAACAAATTAACCATGCACCGGGAACACCTAAGCAAATCTTATTTTCAGGATTCAAATAAAAATGGCCATTAGCTTGCCATCTTGTAAGGAGATAAATGTCAAGTATGGTCCAGAGGATGACGGCAGCTATCATCCATTTCGCACGTACATTCCTTGCGACATTGATTTTATTCAGGTATTGTTGCAGATTCAGGTTCATTAAACAGCATTCAGGTATTGGTAAATGCCAGCCTGTGCAGACGCATTGTGATTGAAAGCTTTATTTTTTATAAAATGGCCGTTTGGTGAACTTCCGGGAGCTTCATTAATTACTTTATCTGCATTCCATTGGATATTGAAATATTCTTCCAGTTCTGAAGCAAGGCTTTCTTCTGTTAAAGGCGTAATAACTTCAATTCTTCCATGCAAATTGCGACCCATCCAATCAGCACTACCCATATATACCTTTTTACTTTCGCTATTTCCAAAAATAAAAATGCGGCTATGTTCGAGAAAGCGGTCAACAATTCTTTTTATTGACAGGGAGGGGTATTTTTTTTCATAGGAAGGGTGGATGCAACAGATGCTCCTTATAATAAGCTGAACAGTAACCCCTGCTGCTGCAGCCTCGTATAAGAGGTCGATCATGCCTTTGTCTTCCAGATTGTTTAGCTTGATGCATATCTTAGCATCTTTACCTTTTTTATGACGTTTGATCTGCTGGCGGATTTCTTTTTCAAATACTTCAATCATATTGTTTTGCGATACAAGTAAATGAGAAAATTTCTTTGCTGTTTTCTGATCTGGTTTCTCTCGTTTGGAGAGCAATTGAAACAATTGGGCAAGCTCAGAAGTAAGTTCTTCAGATGCCGTTAATAATGCATGATCTGTATAAAACCTCGCAGTACTTTCATTGAAGTTGCCAGTTCCAATATATGCATATGATTTCTCAGCATTGCCTTTCGATCTCTTGATTACCAGTGCAATTTTTGAATGTACTTTTATGCCGGGTATACTATATATAATTTTTACACCGGCTTTTTTCATTTCTTTACTCCATCTTATGTTATTGGCTTCATCGAAGCGGGCTTTCAATTCAACAAATACCGTTACTTCTTTGCCGTTTTTGGCCGCACTGATTAAGGAATTTGCGATGAAAGAATCTGCTGCAACACGGTACAATGTAACGTAAATCTTCTTCACGTCTGGGTCAATAGCAGCCTGGTTAAAAAAAATCAGAACTGAATTGTAGGAGTGATAAGGGAAATGTAACAATAAATCCCTATCGTCAATGAGGCTGAATATCTCGGTATGGCCATTGATGTGTGGATGCTTTACAATGGGCAATTTTGCAAAATTTAGTTCATCCCTTTTTACTGGTAAATCCAACAAGTGGGCGAGGTGGTGGTACCTTCCGCCTTCAAAGAGTTGTTTGTCTCCCAGTTTGAAAGAACTTGAAAGTAATTTTTGCAATACAATGGGCATTCCTGCTTCATATAGTAAGCGGGAGGGCAAGCCTTTTTCCCTTTTTTCTAATTTCTTCTCAAGTTCAACAAGGATATTGCCTGTTAAATTTTCTTCATCCAGGCTCAGGTCGGCGTCC
>JBPOHG010000137.1:0-2878 GCA_052035835.1 Bacteroidota bacterium
GTCATCAAAAGTAAGCGCACGCATGCCTTGTTTTTTGAGATTCGTTTCGTGGATGCGTGCAAAGGATTTTACCAGCACCGCTCTAACGCCCAGGTGGCGTGGCTCCATGGCTGCATGTTCCCTTGAAGAACCTTCCCCGTAATTTTCATCGCCTACCACTATGCTTCCGATCCCTGCAGCCTTATAAGTACGTTGGGTGGCAGGTACAGGCCCATATTCACCGGTTAACTGATTTTTTACCGAATCTGTTTTTTCATTAAAGAAATTCACCGCCCCGATCAACAGGTTATTGCTGATATTATCGAGGTGGCCCCTGAATTTCAACCATGGCCCAGCCATGGAAATATGATCAGTCGTACATTTTCCTTTGGCTTTGATCAATAGTTTTAACCCTTTCAGATCGGTGCCTTCCCATGCAGCAAATGGCTCCAGCAATTGCAGGCGCTTACTTTCAGGAGATACTTTCACCTGTACATGGCTACCATCAGCAGCGGGAGCCTGGTATCCGGGATCATCCACTGCAAATCCTTTTGGAGGAAGTTCATCACCACTTGGAGGGTCAAGCTTCACCTGCTCGCCTTTGTCGTTGGTAAGCGTATCAGTAAGTGGATTAAAATTGAGGTTGCCGGCAATGGCCATTGCTGTTACAATTTCGGGTGAACCTACGAATGCATATGTATTCGGGTTGCCATCTGCACGTTTGGCAAAATTCCGGTTGAAACTATGTACGATCGTATTCTTTTCAGCCTTTTCTGCTCCAACCCTTGCCCACATTCCAATGCAGGGGCCGCATGCGTTTGCAAATACCGTAGCGCCAATTTTATCAAACACATCCAGGAAACCGTCCCTTTCGATGGTGTAACGAACCTGCTCAGAACCCGGTGTTATGGTAAATTCTGCGTTTAATTTTAATCCTTTCTGGCTAACCTGTTTTGCGAGGCTTACTGCCCGGCTGATATCTTCATAAGAAGAATTGGTGCAACTACCAATCAAGCCCACTTCAATTTTAGTAGGCCAGTTGTGTGCAGCCGCAGCTTCTTTCATTTTTGAGATAGGTGTTGCCAGGTCTGGAGTGAATGGCCCGTTGAGATGGGGTTCCAACTCGCTGAGGTTGATTTCAATCACCTGGTCGAAATATTTTTCGGGGTTTGCATATACCTCCGCATCACCCGTTAAATGTTCTTTAATGGCATCGGCCATTGTTGCTACTTCTTCGCGGCCGGTTGCTTTAAGGTAACGGCTCATACTTTCATCGTAACCGAACGTTGAGGTAGTGGCACCAATTTCGGCACCCATATTACATATAGTCCCTTTTCCGGTACAACTCATGTTGATAGCCCCTTCGCCGAAATATTCTACAACGGCACCCGTACCACCTTTCACCGTGAGTATGCCAGCCACTTTTAATATAACATCTTTTGGGGCTGTCCAGCCATTCAGTTTGCCGGTGAGCTTAACGCCAATCAGTTTGGGCATTTTCAATTCCCAGGGCAGGCCTGCCATCACATCGCAGGCATCAGCACCACCTACTCCAATCGCAATCATACCGAGGCCGCCTGCATTCACCGTATGGCTGTCGGTACCAATCATCATACCTCCGGGAAATGCATAGTTTTCAAGTACCACCTGGTGAATGATACCAGCGCCTGGTTTCCAGAAACCGATCCCATATTTATTAGAAACGGAAGCCAGGAAATCATATACTTCACTGCTTTCATTTACAGCCCGGTTCAAATCCGTTTTACTGTCGATTTTTGCTTCAATCAGGTGGTCGCAATGAACGGTACTGGGAACCGCCACGGCAGTTCGGCCCGATTGCATGAATTGCAGCAAAGCCATTTGGGCAGTAGCATCCTGCATGGCTACCCTGTCTGGAGCAAAATCTACATAAGATTTTCCTCTTTCAAACGTATCTGTGGCGTTGCCCTGCCAAAGATGTGCATACAGTATTTTTTCGGTGAGGGTGAGGGGTTTACCAACAACAGAACGTGCTGCCTGTATGCGTTCAGCATAGTTCGCATACACTTTTTTGATCATTTCAATGTCGAATGCCATGGTTGCGATGAGTAGGTTTGAAGGTTTTTGATTGAAGTTGCTGCACTGGTAGTGTTTGTAGAGGTATGGATGCTGATAAAGCATAAAACCCGTTTTGAACACCAAATCGGCAATGCGTGTGCAAAATTACAGAAAAATGATACAAGGATTTTACCAAAAAAATGTAATTTTAGTGACAAGATGAATAAGTTCAAACATTTTGTCGAATGGCATGTATTCGGCGTTTGTACAGCCGTTGGAGAAAAAATGGGCATAGCCACTGCCACAATCCGTAAGTATTTTATCTACATTTCCTTCCTCACCATGGGTTCGCCCCTGATTGTTTATTTTTTTGTAGCTTTTTGGATGAATATCAAAAGGTACATCCTGAATGCACGCAGGAACCCTTTGAGATATTGGTAGTAGAACGGTTCCCCTAATTTATACTATGGCTTTTCTCAGCTTTACGAGTTTTTCGAGCAATGGTTCCAGGAGATCGAGTTTCAGCATATTGGCACCGTCGCTTTTGGCTTTAGCCGGGGTGGGGTGTGTTTCTATAAACAATCCGTCTGCACCTGTGGCAATGGCTGCTTTAGCGATGGTTTCAATTAATTGAGGGTTGCCACCGGTTACGCCTGATGTTTGGTTGGGCTGCTGAAGGGAATGGGTGCAATCCATAACTACGGGTACACCGTGTTCTTTCATCCAGGTAATATTGCGGAAATCTACTATAAGGTCCTGGTATCCAAAACTGTTACCCCTTTCGGTTAACCATACTTTTTCATTGCCGGCATTTTTGATTTTATCAACCGCAAATTTCATGGCGGGCCCGCTAACGAACTGC
>JBPOHG010000077.1:0-15241 GCA_052035835.1 Bacteroidota bacterium
GTTTAGTATATGTAAACCCGCTGAAATGTTTACCTTCCTGTGTAAATTAATCTGTATGAGAAAGCTAAAATTCGTTCTCGCTTTTATCCTTGTCTGTAATGCTGTTTATGCGCAGGATGTGTCTATACCGGAAGGTCCATTTAAGACCTTTTTAATGAACCGTTACCCAGGCTGTTTTGTGAATACAGATGTGAATGGTTTTCTTATGATGAATACTGCTTGTACTGCCATCACTACGGAGGATTCATTGGAGTTTCACAATCTTGGATTTATTGATCTTACGGGGCTGGAATATTTTACTTCAGTCATCTACTTGAATTGTTCTAACAACTTCATTCAAACTTATGTATATCCGCCCAATCTAAAATATCTTGATTGCACAAGCTCAATGGCGGATGCACCTTTTGGAAACTTTCCCCCTTTCCCCAATAGTTTAGAAGTACTGATATGCCCAAATAATGCTGCATTGGGAATTCCATTTTCAACTGGGTTGAAATATGTAGATATGTCAAGAAATTATTGTTATTCCATGTCTCCATTGCCCAATGGGTTGGAAAAACTCATATGTAAAGATCAAACTTTAGAATCTGGAGCTCCGCGGTTAACCTCTCTCCCGGCTTTACCTGCATCTTTAAAATATCTTGATTGCTCATCTAACCAGTTGGGTTCGCTGCCAGCTTTACCTGCATCCCTTGATACATTGATTTGCAATGGGCAATTTGCTTACAATTCACCAGAGGCTTATCTTAAAACGCTCACCAGCCTTCCGGCATTACCAGCCTCCTTAAAGTATTTAAGTTGTAAGAACAACGCATTAACCGTTTTACCCACTTTGCCTTCAAGTCTTATTTACCTTGATTGTTCGGTGCAGCGTCAATTTCGCGGTGACTTGTATTACAATGACCCCAATGCAGCCCAAATCGCACACGAGGGAATTTCTTCTTTGCCCACTTTGCCAAATAGTTTACGATACTTGGATTGCAGCAGCAACAAGCTCACAAGTCTACAGGCAACATTGCCCCCAACGCTACAATATCTCAATGTTCAGAGAAATGTAAAAGTATTCGATATTTCAGGGCCTGCTTTAACAGGTATACAATGCCTGCCACGGATCCCGGCTACACTAACCTCTCTCAATACAAGCCAGACATTAATAAACTGCTATCCCAATTCAGGGAGTTATACGGCATCGCCTGTACGCCCTTTGTGTTCACCTATCAATAATTCAAATCAATGTGTTTCGGCTCCGATTATTGCAGGTGATATTTTTTACGATAATAACAGCAATGGAATAAAAGAGCCTGCAGAAAACTACCGCTCATTTGTAGAAGTGAATTTGTCAAATGGCCAGGTGGGTTATTCAGACCAGAACGGCCATTTTGAATTGACCGGTGATATTGGATCAAATACATTAACAGTACTAAACCCGGTTAATTATGCTTCTGTTCCTGCGTCCAGGACTTACTCCATCGCCAATTATACAGATGTAGTCAATGATCCATATGCGCTGCAACCTACGGCATTGCTGGATAGTGTACGATTGCACATTGCAACTACGTTTACTGCCCGCCCGGGATTTACAATGAGTTATTTCGGTGAGTATGAAAATATTGGTACAACGGTAGTTACACCACAACTTTCTTTTGTTTTTGATAACAGCAGGATGATATTTAATCCGGCTTCGTCTACCCCTGGTTCTACATTATCGGGAAACACAGTTACCATTCCTGGCTCACTGGTTGGCCCGGGTGATAATAGTAGTTTCATAATAACTTTCACAGTGAATCCAACGGCAGTCCTGGGGGATACCATTCGTGTTTCAGCAAGCGCTGTTGCAAATACACATGTGAGTACAGACAGCCTGTTTTCAGTGATCCGTGGCGCTTATGATCCCAATGATAAACGGGCAACTGTATCCTTAACACCCCAACAAGTGCAACAGGGGGCTTATGTGAATTACCTGGTAAGGTTTCAGAATACGGGCACCGATACCGCTTTTAATGTGGTAGTCACAGACGCGTTGAATGGATTAATTCAACCTTCATCATTCCAAATGCTGGGGTCATCGCATAACTGCAAGGTTACCCGAAACGGCAGTACTGTTTATTTTGAATTCCTAAATATTTTATTGCCCGACAGCAATATCAATGAACCGGCAAGCCATGGCTGGATCAGGTTCAGGGCAAAACCCATCGCAACTATTCCACTCAATTCAGTGATACCAAATTCGGTGGCGATTTATTTCGATTATAATGCACCGGTTATTACCAATATTGCCAATACAACGATTGCATTATCACCTGTTCCTTTAACATTGCTTTCATTCAGGGGTATGACTGATGCCTCAGGTAAAAATGCCTTGCTCACCTGGGAAACGGCCGAAGAAAGGAATACATCTTATTTTGAAATACAATCCAGTAACGATGGAACGAGGTTTGAACCTGTAGGGAATGTTCAGGCAAACGGAACGGGTGATGGCAATTACAGGTTTATCAAATCACTGCAGCAGGATATCACTTATTTCCGTTTGAAAATGGTTGATATTGATGGAAGGTTTACTTATTCACCAGTAGTGAAAGTGAGCATACAAAAACCAGGAGCGGCTTATGCAATTTTGACAAACCCTGTAAAACAAAAAATGATTATTGAAGTATATGATGAAAGTCTTTTTAATTCTGTTGCTACCATAGTTGATAATTCAGGAAGGGTAGTGTACAGTTTTAAAATAAAACAAAGCAGGCAGGAAGTTGATGTTAGAAATCTTGCAACTGGTATTTATTATGTAAGAACAAACCGGGGATCACAAAAAATACTGGTATCCAAATAAAGTATAGCTTGTATAATTTTCAATTTAAAAAGAAAATGAAAAAACTTTTTACGATTATCACGGCGTTGTGTTTTGTGTTGAGTTTTCAAAAGTCCATAGCGCAAAATTTTACCGTAAACGATCATAGGTTGGAAGTATATCTGGTTCAAAACTATCCGGGATGTGTTACCAGTGCAGCAGGAGTTACCCCAGTTACATTTAATTCGCAATGCCCGGCTATACTTAATGAAGACAGCCTTGATTTCTCTCAAAAGGGCATTGCAGATTTTAACGGTTTGCAGTATTTTACTTCGTTACGCTATTTGAATGTTTACCGTAATACAGTGTGGGGCCCAGACTCCTTACCATTGCCAGCTTCCCTTAAGGCGTTAATATTTGTTGAAATAAACCGTGGTGGTCATCCATTTGTATTGCCATCACTCCCTATGGGGCTTGAATGGCTCGATTGTTCTGAAAATGGACTTAGTGACGATATTCCAACCACATTACCACCGCTTCCGGCTTCCTTAAAATATCTGAATTGTGCAAACAATAATTTAACAGGCGTTATTACTTTACCTCCGGCTTTGGATACACTTATTTGTCTCGGTAATGGTCGGTTCATTGACCAGGTAATTACAAGTTATTATACTGGCATAACGGGATTTACGTCTTTACCTGCAACACTAAAATACCTTGATTGCTTTGATAATCTTTTAACTTCATTACCTCCATTGCCGGCATCTCTAACTTATCTTGATTGTTCAAATAATATCCAGACGAGGGAGATAGGAACAACTGATCCCAATACAGGAATGCCAGTTTATAATTATCCATACCAGGGCGGAATATCGTCTCTTCCTCCTTTGCCCAGTGGTTTAAAATATCTCAATTGTTCAGGAAACTTTATCGACAGCTTGCCTGTACTTCCAGCAGCGTTGGAGGAACTACGGTGCTATGGCTTTAGGATTTATGCCCCTTCTGGGCAAGTTAGTCAAGATACCACCTTTTATAATTTAAGAGCTATTGGAGGTTTTCCTTCTGGGTTAAAAAAAATAAACATTTGGCGAAATCAACTCAGCAGTTTACCGGCTTTGCCAGATTCATTGTGGCATCTTTCAGCTTATGAGAATAAACTGACATCATTGCCAGCTTTACCGGAATCAATAAGTTACATCAATGTTGAGCGTAATAACCTGGGAGGCCTGCCCGACTTGCCCCTCACATTAACTGAGCTGCTATGCGATTACAACAATAATCTTACATGTATTCCTCTTTTACCGCCTCAGCTGCAATATTTGGGCATTTATAGCACAAGAGTAAGGTGTATTCCTAATACTGTTGCCGGGTTAACCATAAACATTGGCGTGCCTCTTGTATGTTCTGTAGTTAACAATATTAACCATTGCAGGGCTTATCCTTTGATGACGGGCACTGTTTTTTATGATATAAACAGCAATGGTGTTAAAGATGCCAATGAGAATTTCAGATCCAACGTTGAAGTATCTACATCAGCAGGTTACAATACTTATACAGACTCGCTTGGTCATTTTGAAATAACTGGTAATTTGGGTGCAAATACTTTAACGGTATCAGCACCACCATTTTTTAGCGCAGTTCCCACTTCAACCAGTTATAACTTTAATAGTTATGATACCATTGTAAGTCAGATGTATGCTTTACAGCCAATAGTTTCTGCAGACAGTGTTGCAACAAGTATTATTCCTGTCACAACGGCAAGGCCAGGTTTTTCTCATTACTATCAATTGAACTATGAAAATGTAGGAACTACAACAGTGAATTCGAATATTAGTTTCAACTATGATGCTGCACGTATGTCTTATGTGTCTGCTTCTGTTGCAGGTGTGATTAATAATGGTAGCAGCTTAACAATTCCTGCTATAAATCTTCAACCAGGTGGGAGAGGAAATCTGGGATTGAATTTCCAGGTATTTCCTTCCGCTATTTTAGGGGACACTATTCATGTGAGTTCCCATGCTGTTTCTGGTACAGATGTATCTGATGCCTTTGCTTATTCGGTTGTTCGTGGCTCTTTCGATCCGAATGATAAACAGTCTACTCCTAATCTTAGTCTGCAACAGGTAAGTGCAGGTGCTTATATCGAGTATATGATACGTTTCCAGAATACAGGTACAGATACGGCTTTTAATATTGTAGTAACGGATACGCTTACTTCACTGCTGGATGAATCTTCGTTTCAAATGATCAGTACCTCGCATTTATGTACTACAATACGTAACGGAAAAAATATCAGTTTTGAATTCCTCCATATTCTGTTGCCAGATAAGACTACAAATGAACCAAAGAGCCATGGCTGGATAAGGTTCAGGGCAAAACCCATCGCAACTATTCCACTCAATTCCGTGATACCAAATTCGGTGGCGATTTATTTCGATTATAATGCACCCGTCATAACCAATACAGCCACCACTACCATTGCACTGGCTCCGGTGCCTTTACAATTGCTTTCATTCAGGGCATTGGGCAACGCAACAAACCGAAAGGCCTTACTTAGTTGGGAAACCACTGCCGAAAGAAATACATCTTATTTTGAAATACAATTTAGTAAGGACGGAATAACCTTCGAACCCTGTGGCAATGTAAGGGCCAATGGAAGCGGATCGGGAATGTATAGTTTCGTGAAACCTATGCAACAATCACTGGAGTTTTACCGATTAAAAATGGTGGATATAGATGGTTCGTATAGTTTTTCACCAGTGGTAAAAGTAAAACTGGCTGGCAGCAATGAATCTATTACAATTGTAAGTAACCCGGTAAAGAATACATTGGTTATTGATGTAGTAGATGTATCCCTGGCAGGAAAATCGGCTGTGTTAATCGATAATAAAGGGGCTGTAGTTGAGCAGTTTATTTTAAGAAATGGCTTACAGCAAATTCCTGTGGGGCATATCCCTGCTGGATTGTATTATCTGAAGACGATGACAGGGACCTGGAAGATAGTGTTGAACCCTTGATGTTTAAACAATACTTCCGGGTATCCATAGATGTAATATCATTATTAAAAAAATGCGCTTATTTGAGCGCATTTTTATTTATGTAAACCTCCATTTATTTACATCCGTGATAGTATTTTGAGTGTTATGACAAAATAAGCATGACCATATTTTTTTAGTAGGTAGCTCAAAACAATATTTGTGTAAGCTTTTGCAACCATTTTTTACCAGATAACGTCTTAAGTACTGATTACCTTTATATTCGGCCATGGATCGATAAGTGACGCTCCCTTGAAAACAAACTTCTTGGTGGTTATGTGTGATACATGCTGCCCCGGTTTTGCCGGGGCATATTTTTTTATAAAATGTATGTTGAAATTTTACACTAGCGTATCAATACAAAAATTCCTTTTTTCTGCACCGCTTTACCATCAACAAAAGTAAGACTAACAATGTAGATAAATGTACCTGTATTTTGCTTGGCCGATTTATAAGTGCCATCCCATCCTTTTTTATAATCCCTTGTTTCAAATACCAACTCTACCAATACATTACATATTTGAATATTGAAATTCGTTACCGGGGCGGGGACATAGGCCTTAAACACATCGTTTAAGTTATCTCCATTAGGGGTAAACGCATTCGGCATTTGAATGTTCAAACAGTTTTTAAATACAACTCTCATAGAGTCTGTACCAAAGCAATCATTGTTATCCTGAACGGTGAGTGTATACAAATCGCTCTTTGTAATGTTGATAGCATTGGCATGGCTGCCTGTACTCCATATGTAATCAATATACCCCGGGACTTTTATTTGTAATATATTCCCCCTGCAGAGTGTACTGTCTTTTGGAAGGAAATTCACGGGCAACGGATACAATTCTAAAATTCGCATGCTGTCGGCGGCTCTGCAACCAAACTGGTTTGTTACAGATACGCCGTATAACCCTACGTTAGATGCTGGTAATACTGCCAAAGTATCACCGGAAATCCAGGTATAAGAGGAAAAACTTCCCGGACTTAACTGTAGCACATCGCCGGCACAGATCCTTCTGTCTTCCCCTAAATCGGGTACAGGTAAAGGGTTAATCGTTAAAATGGTTTTTATGACAGAATCACATCCCAGGTAAGTAAGGGTCGTATCATAATAAATACCACTGGTTGATTGCTGGGCACCACCGGCGAAATAAGTAGTGCCCTGGCAGCGGGCAATATTCAACACCGTTAATTTAGTAGGGTTTACAGTAAGATGTAAAGTGCGGGTACTATCACATCCATTGGCAGCAGTGAATACTTCTGTATACGTGCCCGATGTATTATGGCCTGCCACTGATTCACCCTGGCAAATCACGGCAGAAAATGATGTACTAAATGTTGGTTTCACTGTTAAATGCAATGTACGTGTACTGTCGCAACCGTTGGCGGCAGTAAATACATCTACAAATGTTCCCGTACTGGCATGGCCACCGTAATTTTCTCCCTGGCAAATGGCCGTTGTGATTGTACTACTGGCAGTAGGCTTTACCGTTAGGTGCAAGGTTCTTGTACTATCACAACCGTTTGCAGATGTGAAAATGTTGGTATAAGTGCCTGTATTGCTGTATCCGGCATAACTCTCCCCCTGGCAAATGGAGGTGGTAACCGTTGTACTCACATTGGGCTTTACCGTTAAATGAAGTGTTCTGGTGCTATCGCAGCCATTGGCAGAAGTATACACATCAGTATATGTGCCGGTTGTTGTATGCCCGGCATAATTTTCCCCCTGGCAGATGGCAGCAGTAATAGTTGTATTCGCTGTTGGTTTTACCGTAAGATGAAGGGTGCGTGTGCTATCGCAGCCATTGGAAGCATTGAAAACATCTATATAAGTGCCTGAAGTGGTATAACCGGCATAATTTTCCCCCTGGCAGATGGCAATATTTACCGTTGTTGCGAACCTAGGCTTAACAGTGAGGTGCAGGGTGCGGGTACTATCGCAGCCATTGACGGCAGTGAATACATCAATGAATGTACCTGATGTCGTGTATCCATTGTAGTTATCTCCCTGGCATATGGAAGTAGTGATAGTGGTTCGGGGAGAGGGTTTTACAGTGAGATGAAGTGTCCTGATACTATCACATCCATTAATGGTACTGGCGAGGGTATCAACATAAGTGCCGGTTGTTGTATGGCCGTAATAATTTTCACCTTCACAGATAGAAGCAGAAATGGTTCTTTTATTGGGGAATGTGTTGATGGTATTGTTGAAATAAAGCTTTTCGGGTAAACTGGTATTTGGTAATACAACAGGGACAGCATTACCCGAATCATTGATCACCATATAAATATTTTCCAGTCCGCGGTAATTCACATTTAATATATGGGTGAAACATCCCGTGCAATAGCCCGAAACCGCAATAGGCATATAATACACTGGCAATAATTTGTTGGTTGTAGCTAGTGCCGGATTGTTGTCATAAAATGTAATAGGGGTGCCAGCTGGGATAGACGCATAACCGGTATTACCCATACAGAATCTTACCCGTACCCTATTTTGCTGAAAGCAAGTGGCTGAAAGAGAAATGGTATACGCATCGGCGGTTGGATCGGCCACAGAAACTGAAAAAGTTTTAGATGTATCGGAGCAGCTTCCATTTGTGGCAACAAGCCTCACTGAATAGGTAGCGGCAGCAAGAAATACATAGGTCATGTTGGTGTTGGTACTAACCACCTGTTCTGCTAATCCTGCATCATTGCTCACCAGCCATTGAAAACTAGTGCCATTATAAGAAGAATTGGTAAAAACGATACTGTCTGTGTAAACACCAGCCAACGAGGCAATGGCTCTTTTATTTGTGAAAAAGCGGGCGGTTACACCACAATTCACAACAATGCTATTAGTCATGATGGAAAAACAACCAGGGCCAGCATATGCCTTAAGCGTTACGTCATATTTTCCATCGGTAATAAACGTATAACTGAAGTTGGGGTTGGTAGACATCACGGTACCGTCTACCAGCCATTCATAAGTTAGTGCACCGGTACTGGTATTCGTGAAATTGACCGTGTTTCCCGTTGTTGGGTAGTCGATATCTTTGGTAAAACCTGCCACTATATTGGTAACACAGGGGGGCGTGCATTCGTCTTGTAACAGGCCTGGCCGTTGTGTTAAGATAGCAGCCCGCATCCGGTCGGCTTGCCCCTGGGTAAACTGATTACTGCAGGGCGTATTGCTGTAATCCATAAAATTTGAAACCTGGTCTCTTACATCAACCGGAAAAAATCCGTTAGAGTAAGAAGATAAGGTGTCTGTAAAGCAGGAATTTTGAGGAAAGGTGCAACTGGCAGATGCCCGAACACTGTTATCCGGTGGAGTATCGCACACCCTGTCTCCGTCTGTCTGGCAATTGAAATTGCTGCATCCGCCTTCGAAGGTATGGTAAAGGCCAAGGTAATGCCCCATTTCATGTGCCAGTACTTTTCCAAAGCCGCCAACCACGATTCCATCCAGCGCTCCGGATGCCGGCGGGAGTGTTGCATATCCGCCTACTTGTAAGCGAAACCAGCTTCCGCATAAAAAGTCGGAATAAATTTCGCCATGTAAACCCGAAACCAACCAGATATTAACATACCTGATCGGATCCCATTGGATGATTTCTTTCAGGTCCTGTTCTTCTGAATCCATATTATGGTCATCGCCCATAAATGAAGTTGTTCTGGTGATTCCGTTCGTATTACCGCCAACCGGGTCTTTTTTAGAAAGGCAAAACCTAATTTTTGTATCGGCACCAACACTGGCCGAATAGTTGCCCGCCTTACTAAATGCATCATTGAGGTCATTGATCCCATTGATTACTTCAGCATCTGTTACGCCATTGGGGTTTGAATTGATGATATGTACCACCACAGGCAATGTGAGTGTATCGCCGGGAAGCAATTGGGATGCATCGAGGATAGCTTTGTTCATGGCTGCTTCTTTTCGAACGAAACCCGGGTTTTTTCTTTGTTCCTGCAGCCAGGTATCATTCCTGCACATACGATTGGTATGAATGGCAGCTAAATTTCGATTACTCGTATCAGTTAGATCAGGAGATTGCTGGGCAAAACCAGGAACAGTTGCAAGCAAAAAACACAACAACCATGGCAGCTTGTATGTTGCAAACAGAAAAGGCCATTTCGTGCGGTTTTTTTTCATTCAGCAATTTGATTGGCAATCTATAAATATAACGATTTTATTTAAACCAATAAAATGCCATTGAAACCGGCAGATTCCGTCTATTGAATTGCTTAATACCGCAGAGGGAAGGAAAGAAAAAGCCTTCAACAAAAAGTTGAAGGCTTGAATATTGTTGATGAATCCAAAGATTAATAATCCCTGTTATAACCGCCGCCACCGCCGCGATTTCCACCACCACCGTAGCCACCGCCACGGCTTCCGCCGCCACCGTAACCACCACGGCTTCCACCACCACGGCTTCCGCCACCATAACCACCACCGCCACTGCGTTTTTTATATTCGCCTTCCGGACGAGGTTGTGATTCGTTAACGATTAATTTACGGCCCATAACTTCTGTTTCGTTCAGGTTAGCGATAGCAGTACGTGCTGCTTCATCGTCTTCCATTTCTACGAAACCAAAGCCTTTGCTACGGCCACTCATTTTGTCTTTGAGAATTTTACCGCTGGTTACTGCACCATACTGAGTAAAGAGGTTACTTAAATCTTCATCGGTCATCTGCCAACTAAGATTGCCAACATAAATGTTCATTGTAAGAAACTGTTTAAATAAAAAAAATGAATAAAAAATGAAATGATTTAGTTGTTACAATGAACTGAATCCGACTTAAAAAAAGCTGCTTCAGCCAACAGCAAAAAAACTAAAACCATTATTAACCTAGTAAAGATAGGTTTTTCAGATTAAAATATATGCATTTATGTTAAATATCCCCCTTGTTTTTTCACAAAAATGGCTAAAAACAACAAACCACCCTGTAAAAGGGTGGTTATGAATGAGATAGAGTTTAAATTACTCGGCAATAACTTCAAATTCAACTTCGGTTTCGTTTCCGTTACCAAAATCGATTTTAGCCTTATAAGTACCCAGTTCTTTTACTTCATCAATGATACTGATACGACGGCGGTCGATTTCATATCCTTTCTGGTCTTTAATTGCACGGGCAATTTGTACAGATGTTACGCTACCGAAGATTTTACCGCTGGTTCCGGTTTTTGCACCGATTTTGAGGGCGCCATCTTTCAATACTGCGATAACACTATTGATTTCAGCCAGCAATTTGGCTTCTTTCTTAGCCTGCTGCTTCATCCTTTCTTCCAATTGCTTGAGGTTACTCGGACTAGCTTCTACTGCAAATTTTTGAGGGATAAGGTAGTTGCGGCCATATCCGTTTTTTACGGTTACCAATTCATTGGCTCCGCCCAGGTTGTTTACATCCTGAATTAAAATTACCTGCATGTGCTTGCATTTTTACCCAATCAGCTTGTGGCTGACTTTCTCCGCCAAAGGCGGATTAGGGTGGTGAAAAAATAAATAATAAAACAGTGTTGAATGTATTCTTTCAATGAATACGAAGCTGTTTCTATTTTAAAAGATCTGTTACGTAAGGAAGGATCGCCATTTGACGGGCTTTCTTCACTGCCTGGCTTACTTTACGCTGAAACTTCAAAGAGTTTCCGGTAATGCGGCGTGGCAATAATTTTCCTTGCTCATTCAGAAACTTTTTCAGAAAATCTGCATCCTTATAATCAATATAATGGATACCCATTTTCCTGAAGCGGCAGTATTTCTTTGGGCGCTTCTCCGCCTTGATCGCGGTTAAATACTTGATTTCATTCGCTTTTGCCATGATTATGCCTCCGCTTTTTCTGTTACTGAATGTTGTACACCACTTTTCTTTCTGGCATTGTACTCAACGGCGTATTTATCGAGTACAGTGAACATGTGACGCATCACGGATTCGTCACGCAAAAGCTGAATTTTCAACTTTTCATTGAAGCTGGTTGGCGCACTGTATTCCAATACCCAATACAAACCTGTGGTCTTCTTGGCTATGGGATACGCCAGTGATTTCAGTCCCCAGGGATTCGTGTGCAATACCTCACCACCGTTTTCTTTAACGAGGCTTTCGTATTTTTTCTGAGCGGCTTTAAAATCCTCTTCAGAAAGCACAGGGGTAAAAATCACCATCAATTCGTAGTTGCTCATTTCCCTGTTTTTTTTAATGAATAAATTGGTTAATCCGTTTTTAGCGGGCAGCAAAGGTAGGGTAAAATGCCCGAATAACCAGTATTTTAAAGCTTATTCCCAGTGATTTTTTAAAGACTCGATTATTCCAGTCTGAATACTGGGTACCTTAAATAAGCTTCTTCATAGTAAGGAGAATTTTCATATATAAACTCCAGTATTGCAGATGAGTTTCTGGCAAACCCGGGGTCGGCAGCTTTTTTCTTATCGAGCTTTTCCCGAAGAGCCGGATTTTTTTTAAGCACTTCAGCGGCAATTTCCTCCCAGCGGTAATCACTATAACCTTCTTTCTGCTGCAGGATGGCGTCGAAAAAGTTCCAGGCAAAAAAGCTGTCGTCGCCGGTCGGCTCCAGCATTTCCAGAATATACCGGTTGGCCGGTTGGTTCATCGGGATAAGCATATCATTTTTTCTGAAGCGTACCTGTTGCCTGGAAACGGAGGTTTTCACCCCATAATTTTTATGATGCTTTTCGTAAGGGCGGTTGTATGATTTAAAATCATCGATCCGGTATGCCGAAACATTCATAACAGTATCTTTTTCCAATGGCTGCATCATTACTTTATTGAGCTTCAGTAATTCGATCACTGCATGCCATCCTTGTGGAATGATATAAGCCTTCGGTAGCACGATGAAATGCTGAGGTAAGTAATGATTGTAATATTTCACCGGTTTCTGAAATGGTTTGTTGTGATCATAATACAGCTGGTTGAGACCCGTAGCCGCACTTTTTTTATAGGCCTGTTCGTAGCCTTTGAAGAAGAGTAAACTATATTCACTGGTGTCGGCAACCCATTTCAGGGGTAAAGAATCAGCACTGGCAAAGGATTTGAACTGCCATTGCCGGTTGCGGATGATTTTGTCGGCTTCGCCGGATCCCACTTCCGTGAGCGTTTTTAAAAAAGTATAGGTTGCATTTACCCTTTCCTTAAACGGTTTTAGCATATGCGTTTCTGTTATAAAGCCAATGGTGCCAAACAGTGATGCGTAGCCGCTGCTGTATCTTGGTGGGTCGTAAAACATTTGCATGCCTTTGTCCAGGTCGGTTGTTTCGAAATTCACATAGGGTGTCATTTCGGTATTGGCTGCAGCCATTTCTTTGTACAGCAAAGGTTCCAGTCCGCTTTTAAGGTAAGTACCAACAGGGCCATTCATTTTATCGTACTGCGTACTGATCAATGTCATGGTATACTGAAAATCGGCACCATCACTAACGTGGGTGTCTACCAGCAGTTCTGGTTCGAGATAATGAAAAATTTCTGTAAATGACCTGGCTTCCCGGCTATCGCATTTGGTGAAATCCCGGTTCAGGTCGAGGTTCTGTGCATTTCCCCTGAAACCATATTCCAGCGGGCCGTTCTGGTTTGCCCGCGTATAGGCGTTCCTGTTAAGGCAGCCACCAATATTATAAACCGGAATGATACAAAGTTTTACATTGGAGGGCAATTTGATTTTTCCATTGACATAATCCCTGGCCAGCATCATGCTCGCATCAATGCCATCGGGTTCGCCGGGATGAATGCCATTGTTGATCAATATGACCAGGTCTTTATTGCGGTGCCATTCAGCAGGATCGAATTTTCCATCGGAACTGATGAGAACCAACTGCAAAGGAAGTCCGGCATCGGTATTGCCCATTTCTTTAACGAGTAATTTGTCGGAGGCACTGTCAAGATTTCTATACCATAGTACGATCTCATCATAAGTAGCAGTTTCTCTACTTCCGGATATTTCAAACGGACTAAGTTGCGCATTTGCCGATAGCAAGCATATTGAAATCAACAGAAATGAAAAAATATATTTCATTGTTGAAATTTAAGCATCCGCTTTGAATTTTAAAATAAAATCTGCTGTTGCATAAAAAAACCGACAGTATTGTCGGTTTTTTTATTATGTGGTTCAAGTTTTTATTCAGCGCTTATGAAGATCTCTTTCGTACCATCCGCCGTTCTTAAGTAGTACAATCCAGTATTTGAAATGGTTAAACGAATATCCTGCAGCCCGCCTTTAATCTTAAAGACGAGTATTTTTTTTCCTGTATGATCAAATAGTACAGCCTCGGTGCCGATTAGGCTGCTATGGGTGCAATTAATAGTAAGCGTTTTTCGGGCCGGATTTGTAACAACGTAAATCTTTTTTCCGTCTTTGGTTCTGCGAATTTTTTTAATTTCTGAAAAACTGAAACGGTTGTCCCGGTCAATTATCCTGAGTCTGAAATAATCAATTTCCGAAAGAAGATTAACGTTAAAAGTATAATTATTATCACCTCTTCCTGCTGCTGCAATGGAACCAATCCTTTTAAAATTAACACCGTTAGTACTATGTTCAATTTCAAAAAGAAGCGTATTTATTTCACTTGCGGTGGTCCAGCGTAGCAAGCCTTTTTTATCATCGTCGGACAGAGCGTTGAAACTTAAAAGGGTTAGTGGAACAACTGTTACTGGTATGGTAGTGTTGGTGTTATTAGTAGTAACAGGTTCGTTGTAGTCAAAATAAATATCAGCGATGTTAGGAATGACACTGCCTGCTATTAAATTGGAGAGCGGTTTTACCCTGAACCGAATATAGCCATGGCTCTGTGGTTCATTCACGTTGCTGTCGGGCAGCATGATGTTTAAAAATTCGAAACTAAGGTTACGCCCATCTCTTTTTACAAGGGCGTTATGTGAAGTGGATATCAACTGGAAGCTGCTGGGGTCGAGCTGAGTATCAAGCGTATCTGTTACCACCACGTTAATGGCAGTATCATTGCCAGTATTTTGGAAACGGATGAAGTAATTGATAAAAGTACCGGCGGCTACCTGTTGAGGGGCAAGTATTGGTGTGGCATTTTTATCATTTGGGTCAAAGGATCCGGTAATAATAGCATACACACTGTCATGCATAACCGAAGATCCCGCCGTTGCTTGTGCCTGAAGATAAGTGGTATCTCCCAATGTAGCCGTTTGAAGCACATTAAAGTTCAGGTTAATGTTTCCATCATCTCCGGGGCTAAGGTTGATGGCAGGAATCGTGAGTTGGCTGCCATTATTGGTAACCCCGGGCATGCTGGCGCTTAGGTAACTAAAATATGAGGGGTTGTATCCAATCACTATACTCGCCTGTAAAGTTGTAGTACCTACATTTTCATAATGTAGCTGGAAGCCGCAAACAAAACCCCGCCTTGCAGGGTTAATACGGGCCAGGCTGACGCTTACACTGTCGGCACTTACCTGGGGTTG
>JBPOHG010000305.1:0-7794 GCA_052035835.1 Bacteroidota bacterium
ACTTTTACCTGTGAAGATGGATTACTCATCCAAAATGCAGTAAAAGAAGCAATGGCCTCAGGCAAAGCTGTTTCCGTAACTGCCCGTTCTGTTGGAAAGAATGATTCAGGAGATATTATTGCAGAATTTAATTTTACCTGGTCTTTTAAAGTAAGGCAGGATAATGCCTGATTTACCAAAAAGCTTACCTGCTATTTCGTAAATTGCATGCTTAAACTCCATGAAACGGAGGTATCACTAAAAAGAAAAGCGGGCCATTGGCCGGCTGCTTTTAATCATATGTATGGCTAAAGAACCACTTCGTAAACAGGAAGCACTGGAATACCATTCGAAAGGAAGGCCGGGAAAAATAGAAGTAGTTCCTTCAAAGGAAGCGAAAACCCAGCGTGATCTTTCATTGGCCTATTCACCGGGTGTGGCAGAACCATGTAAAGCCATTGCCGAAAATCCTGATGATGTGTATAAATACACAGCCAAGGGAAACCTGGTAGGTGTTATCAGCAATGGTTCGGCCGTATTGGGATTGGGAAATATTGGCCCTGCTGCCGGCAAGCCTGTGATGGAAGGGAAAGGGGTGTTGTTTAAAATTTTTGCTGATATTGATGTGTTCGACATCGAAGTCAATGAAAGCGACCCCGAAAAATTTGTACAAATTGTAAAAGCCCTTGAACCCACTTTTGGGGGCATCAACCTCGAAGACATTAAGGCTCCCGAATGCTTTTATATTGAACAGCAACTGAAAGCGCAATGCAATATACCCGTGATGCACGACGACCAGCACGGTACTGCCATCATTTCTGCCGCAGCCCTGCTCAATGCACTTGAGTTGCAGAAGAAGAAAATAGACAAGGTTCATTTCGTCATCAATGGAGCCGGGGCCGCCGCCATGGCCTGCATTAAATTGTATGCTTCACTGGGCGCAAAGCCCGCAAATTTTATGGTCTTCGATAAAGATGGCATCCTGTACAAAGGAAGGCCCGATATCGAAGAACTCAAACAACCGTTTTGTGTAGATGCGAAATACAAGGACTGGAACCTGTCAAAAGCAATGAAAGATGCCGATGTATTTGTGGGGCTGAGTGTAGGCAATGTTGTTACCCCGGATATGATTAAATCGATGGCCAAACACCCCATCGTATTTGCTATGGCCAATCCCGATCCCGAAATCAACTATGAAGCGGCTATAGCCTCCCGCAAAGACCTCATCATGGCCACCGGCCGCAGCGATTACCCCAACCAGGTGAACAATGTGCTTGGATTCCCTTATATATTTCGTGGCGCCCTCGACGTTAGGGCCCGGCAAATCAATGAAGAAATGAAATTGGCTGCCGTGAAAGCCCTGGCAGAATTGGCCAAAACGCCGGTGCCGGATATTGTAAACCTTGCTTACAACGATAAAACAATTTCTTTCGGGCCTACTTACATCATTCCCAAACCGGTTGATCCAAGGCTGCTTTCTACTGTTGCCCCGGCCGTAGCCAAAGCGGCTATGGAAAGTGGCGTCGCAAGAGTGAACATAACTAACTGGGATGCATACACGATAGAACTCAATAAGCGGCTTGGCCTCGACAACCAGCTCAGCCGTGCCCTTGGCAACAAAGCACGCCGCGACCCTAAGCGGGTAGTTTTTGCCGATGCCGAAAATGCTAAAATACTGAAAGCAGCCGCTCTTATTCTCGAAGAAAAAGTAGGGTATCCCATCCTGTTAGGCGATGAAAAGAAAATAAGGAAAATTGCCCTGGCCAATTCAGTAGACCTGGAAGACATGCCCATTATCAACCCCAAAGACGATGAAACAGAAGAGCTGCGAAAACAATTTGGCGAAATATTCTTCTCCAAAAGGCAGCGCAAGGGCATCAACCGGTACGAGGCATACAAAGCCATGAAGGAACGCAACCACTTTGGCTGCATGATGGTGGAAACTGGCGAAGCCGATTGTATGATCAGTGGTTTAAGCCGCAATTACCCCGATACCATTCGCCCGGCCATTCAAATTATAGGAACCGAAGAGGGCGTGAAAAAAATTGCCGGCATGTACCTGTTATTCACACGCAGGGGGCCATTGTTCCTTGCCGATACAACCGTAAACTTCAATCCAACTTCAGAAGAACTCGCTGAAATCACCATGCTGGTTGCCAAAGAAGTAAAGCAATTCAACATCGTTCCAAAAATTGCCATGCTTTCTTATTCAAATTTTGGCAGCAGCAATTCCGATGAGGCACACCTCGTTAGAAAAGCCAGGGAAATCGTTAAGCAAAAAGACCCTTCCCTTATCTGCGATGGGGAATTACAGGGCATCCTTGCTTTTAATAAAGAGATCCTTAAAGAAAATTACCCATTCACCGAACTGGTAGATGGCGAAGTAAATACACTCATTTTCCCTAACCTCGCTGCCGGCAACATTGCATACAACCTGTTGCAGGAAGTAGGCGGTGCCGATAGTATCGGGCCCATTTTGCTCGGACTGAAAAAACCGGTACACGTATTACAACTGGGTAGTTCTATCCGTTCGATATTTAACATGGTAGTGATTGCCGTTGTGGATGCACAGGCGAAAGGAAAAGCGCATCCCGAGGAAGTTGTGAAACGGAGCAGGTGGTGGAAAAGGCCCCAAAAAAACCCTGCTGAATAAATGAATTGATATCTTTAGGCAGGCATAAATGAACTCTATGAATTTTTTTACACATTTAGGGCGCTATATTTTGATGCTCAAAGGCATGTTTAGCCGTCCCGAAAATGCCAAATTATACTGGAAGGAATTCATGCACCAGTGTTCGGAGATCGGTATCGGTTCCCTCGGCATTGTATCTATCATTTCAGTATTTATGGGTGCAGTGAGCGCTGTGCAAACAGCCTACCAATTGGTAAGCCCGCTCATTGCAAAAAGCACCATTGCACAAATTGTAAGGGATACCGTAATCCTGGAATTTGCACCAACACTGGTATGTATTGTGCTCGCCGGGGTTGTGGGAAGTAAAATCGCCAGCGAGCTGGGTAACATGAGGGTTAGCGAACAAATTGATGCCCTGGAAATCATGGGTATCAATACAAAAACTTACCTGATCATGCCGAAAATTGCAGCTGCCATCGTTGTAATCCCAATGCTCGTAATACTTGCTATGGTGCTGGGTATTTATGGCGGAAGGCTGGCTGGCTCTGCATCGGGGATATTGTCTACCGATACCTATGACAAGGGCCTGATAGAAAACTTTGTGGCCTATAATGTCACGTTTGCATTGGTAAAAGCATACACGTTTGCCTTTATCATTAGTTCCATCCCCGCATATTATGGATACTATGTAAAAGGAGGCGCCGTGGAAATCGGCCGCAGCAGTACTACTTCGGTAGTGGTAAGCTGTATTATGATCTTACTGGCCGATTATGTACTGGCCGCCATGCTATTGTAATAAAGTTGAAGAAGCGTACACCATGATTGAATTTACAAATATCAGGAAAAGTTTTGGCGATAAGCTGGTACTCGATGGCGTTAGCCATTCTATGGAAACCGGTAAAACCAATCTTATTATCGGGTCGAGCGGAAGTGGCAAAACGGTGTTGCAGAAATGCCTGGTGGGGCTTTTTGAGCCAGATGAAGGGGAAATCATTTACGACGGGGTAAGCTTTACCGATATGACCCAGGAAGAAAGAAAACTATTGAGGCAACAGATTGGGATGCTGTTCCAGGGGTCTGCATTATTTGACAGCATGACTGTAGAAGAAAATGTAAAATTCCCGCTGGATATGTTTACCCACGACAATAATTCAACCAAACTGAAACGGGTAAACGAAGTGCTGGAAAGGGTAAACCTCGTTGGAAGCAACAAGAAATTCCCTTCCGAGATCAGCGGAGGCATGAAAAAAAGGGTGGGGATCGCCAGGGCGATAGTACTCAACCCGAAGTTTTTGTTTTGTGATGAACCCAATTCGGGCCTCGACCCCCAAACCTCCATGCTCATCGACAAACTCATTTATGATATCACCAAGGAGTTTAACATGACCACCATCATCAACACCCACGACATGAACAGTGTGATGGAAATTGGCGATAATATCCTGTATATGAAAGAAGGGAAAAAAGAGTGGACGGGCAATAGCAAAGACATTATTTTTTCCAAAAACCAGGCATTGAATGAATTTATATTCGCCTCCGAGTTCTTGCAGGATGCTAAAAATATGAGGATGCTCGAAGCCAAAGGAAAAGTAGACGGGGATGGTAATATTGTTCAATAACAAGCTGTTCAAAGTAAGGCCATATATACCAGATTAGCAGCTCGAGCAAATATCTACTTTTCCTGATTGTATAACTCCCCTATCTTTGCGCAAATTTTATATCTTTCACCACGCTTAAACGATCGCATGTCAGTTCTAGTAAACAAAGCTTCGAAGATCATCGTACAGGGCTTCACCGGTACGGAAGGTACCTTTCACGCAACACAAATGATTGAATACGGCACCAACGTTGTTGGCGGTGTTACCCCTGGAAAAGGCGGTACGTCCCATCTCGACAAACCCGTTTTTAATACGGTTGCAGATGCCGTAAAAGCCACAGGCGCAAACGTTAGTATCATTTTTGTACCTCCTGCCTTTGCGGCAGATGCGGTAATGGAAGCAACTGAAGCCGGTATTGGGCTGGTAGTTTGTATCACGGAAGGCATCCCTGTGCAGGACATGGTAAAAGTGAAGAATTACCTGAAAGGAAGCAAGACCAGGCTCGTTGGCCCCAACTGCCCGGGCGTCATTACTGCTGAAGAATGCAAAGTGGGTATCATGCCAGGTTTTATCTTCAAAAAAGGCCGGATTGGGATAGTTTCCAAATCGGGCACCCTTACGTATGAGGCAGCCGACCAGGTAGCTAAAGCCGGATTGGGCATCTCAACTGCCATTGGTATTGGAGGCGACCCAATTATTGGTACCACTACCAAGGAAGCAGTAGAATTATTGATGAATGACCCTGAAACGGATGCCATCGTGATGATTGGTGAAATTGGTGGTGGAATGGAAGCAGAAGCTGCCCGTTACATCAAGGAAACCGGTAATAAAAAGCCTGTTGTAGGGTTTATTGCCGGCCAAACAGCGCCTCCCGGCCGCCGTATGGGACATGCAGGCGCCATTGTTGGTGGTGCAGATGATACCGCTGCAGCCAAAATGAAGATCATGGAAGAATGTGGCATACATGTAGTGGCCAGTCCGGCTGATATCGGAAAAACCATGGCTGCCGCCCTCAAATAATTACATCATTTATTTTCAGATACCAGGCCTGCAATTGCAGGCCTTTTTCATAAAAAAAGGGCGGAACCCTTGTCCCAACCCTTTAAGTATAGCCACCAAAAAACGACCTTATTGTTGTTCCCGGATGTACCTCGCCAGTTCTTCCTTGGAAGTGCTGAAACTGAATACATCATTGATGAGGAAGTAATTTTGTTTGTCGGTTGTGCGACTGTAACAATGCTTTGCCAGATCGAGTTTACTGCTCTCAAAACTCATCAGCTGAACCAGCTCTTTTACCTGGGCTGTACTGAAAAAGTTCTGTGAAGCGCCCTGCTTAGCAATACTCATTTTCCCGCTATCGAAATGCTCGTTGCGAATGGTTTGTTTTAACTGATCAAAAGACCGGCTATCCATTTCCCTGTTATATCCATAATAACCATCATCATCCCAATCGCGGTCATCATCATTATCCCACTGGTTGCCATAATAACCTCCTGAAATTGGCCTTTCATCTACCAACGCTTTTCCAAAACGGTTGATCAGCACATCTACATGATAGTCGGGCCTTACATAAACCCGGCCTTCATATAACAACCGCATGCTATTGAATGCGCCCCTGTTGGAACCATTGCGGCCATAACGGTACTGGTAAACTTTAATGGAGTGGTAACCTGGGTTGATATTCCTGATCAACACTTCCTGGCGGTCATTGTCGCGATCGGTATAAGTGCGGCCATCCACCACCACCCTTACCTGGGTTTTTGAAGCGCTGCTGATACTCAGCCTGCCCTGGTTAGAAAATGCAAATACTGAGATGCTCATCAGCAGAGAAAGTAAAAATGTAAAAGTTGTTTTCATAAAATTCATTTTAGCTGGTTAGAAAAGAAAATTGTAAATTTTAAAGTATGACCGGGCCTGGAGAAGGAAGTAAAATGCCCATTCGATAATAAAAAGTTAAAGAAAAAAAGAAGCGTTGATATTGTGGAAAATCGGGTTTCTTTACATCCCAAAACTGTATTCATATTCAAATGAATAAATGATTAAAACAGACCGTTATGTACTACAGAAAATTTCTATCGTTCACCCTGGTGTTCCTGCTGGGTTCTTTACAAATAATGGCACAAAAAATGAATGACTATAAAAGCAATTGGAAAAAAACGGAAAGCCTCGAACAAAAAGGGCTGATCGCTTCTGCCCTAAAAGAAGTAAAAATAATTTTCAATCTTGCATTGGCAGAAGCAAACGAAGACCAGCAGATCAAAGCTGCCATGTACCAGATGAAGTACCGTAACATGGTGGAAGAAAACAATGAACAGTCTAATATTCTTTACCTGGATACACTCATTGCCAAAGCAAAAGCACCGGCCAGGAATATCCTGCTGAGCATGCAGGCACAACTCTATCATCAATACCTGCAACAAAACCGCTACCGATTATACAGCCGTACCGCACTTACAGAGGAAAAATCCGATGATATAGATACCTGGAGCAGCAACAAACTTGTCATTACCATTGCAGATAAATACAGCGCTTCGCTGGCCGACAAAAAAATACTGCAATCATCTTCAACAAACAAGTACCCCGCTGTGATACAAGCCGGAAAAAATACCGGCCACTTACGCCCAACATTATACGACGTTCTAGCACACCGGGCGCTTGAGTTTTATATGAACGATGAAAACTACATCAACAAACCAGCTTATCGTTTTGAAATAGACTACGAAGTTTCATTTGCACCGGTAAGTATGTTTGTATCGGCCTCTTTCAAGAGCAATGACCAGCAGTCATTACAATACCAGGCCATCCTGTTACTACAGGAGCTTTTACGTTTTCATGTAAACGACAGCGACCCTTCGGCTTTACTGGATGCCGACCTCATCCGCTTATCCTATGTGAACCAACATGCGGTGCTTTCTAACAAAGAAAATTTGTATTTGGATGCATTAAAGAATATACAGCAGCAATATGCAAAATATCCGCAGGCAGCGCAGGCTTTGTACTTACAGGCTGTCATCCATCAGGAAAAAGGGAACACCTATCAACCCTTCATCAAAAAAGAAACACAATTTGAAATTCGTGTAGCTAAAGAGCTATGTGAGGAAGCTATCAAATCTTATCCGGGTACTGAAGGTGCCATCAATGCTAATAATTTATTATCAACCATCCTGCAGCCAAGCCTAAACCTCTCCACCGAAAAAGTAAATATCCCCAACCAGCCATTTCGTACACTGGTGAAATATAAAAATATCCCCACCCTTTATGTAAGAGTTATTAAAAGCAACCGGGAAGAAATCAGGGACCTTACCAATTACGAAGAAAGCAATTGGCGTACCCTTGTTTCACTTCATGCAGTTAAATCCTGGTCGGTTTCATTGCCCAACCAGCAGGATTACCAGGAACATGCAACAGAAATAAAGATAGACGGGCTGCCCATTGGGTCGTACATCATGCTGGCAAGTATAGACCCCGGGTTTTCATTAACGAAAAATATTATTGCCCGGCAGGTAGTGCATGTAAGCAATATCAGCTACATACAAAATAACCATTCAGAACTGTTTGTCCTCCACCGCGACAATGGCCAGCCGT
>JBPOHG010000110.1:0-28376 GCA_052035835.1 Bacteroidota bacterium
TCATCATCCAGTTCCAGGCCGGGGATGCTATTGTCGGCAGCGCTTCGGCTACCTATGCCCGATAGGAAAAGGAGGTTGCCGGCTTTGCGTGCATGTGGATATGCCCCCAATGGTTTTGCAGCCGTATCTGTTTTAATGATATCCTGGTTCATACAATATAATTCAATATGCTAAAATTCGATGCAAACATTTTTTGATTCTGTGAAAAAGCGCATGGCTTCCCATCCGCCTTCCCTGCCAACACCGCTGTTCTTCATACCGCCAAAGGGTGTACGAAGATCGCGAAGCAGCCAGCAATTGATCCACACAATCCCGCTTTCTATTGCCGATGCTACGATGTTGGCTTTGGAAATATCCTGTGTCCACACGGTAGCAGCCAACCCATACGAACTGGCATTGGCGAGTTGAAGTGCTTCCTCAACAGATTGAAAGGGCTGAAGGGTGACAACAGGCCCAAAAATTTCTTCCGTATTGGTTTTACATGCCGGGCCCAGCCCTTCTATTACAGTAGGTTCAATAAAATAGCCTTCCCTGCACCTTCCTTCGGGCTGTACAGCTTTACCGCCACATAATATGGTGCCGCCTTCTTCAACTGCGAGTTCAATACAACGCATTACTTTATCGAAGTGGGCTTTACTTACAACAGCACCCTGTTTAGAATGTTCATCCAGTGGGTCGCCAACAGTAAGTTGTTGGGTGCGTTTTACAAATGCTGATTTGAATTTTTCATAAATAGATGCTTCTACCAATATCCTGCTACCGCACAAACAAATCTGCCCCTGGTTACTAAACGATGAACGGATAGTGGTTTTCATCATCTTCTCCCAATCGCAGTCTGCGAAAATGATATTAGGGTTTTTACCTCCCAGTTCCAGTGATAATTTCTTAAACATGGGGGCAGCAATAGAAGCAATTTGCTCACCTGCACGGGTACTACCTGTAAAGGAGATCGCTTTAATAGCCGGGTGCTTTACAATGGCTTCCCCACAGGAGGGGCCGCAGCCATGTATGATGTTGAGCACACCATCGGGCAATCCTGCCTGCTTACAAATTTTCGCCAGTAAGAAAGCGCTCACCGGCGTCACTTCCGAAGGCTTTGCGATCACACAGTTCCCGGCAGCCAGCGCCGGTGCTATTTTCCAGGTAAATAAGTACAAAGGAAGGTTCCAAGGTGAAATGCACCCTACGATGCCAATGGGTTGCCTCAGGGTATAGTTGATGGCTTTTCCTTCCATCGAATGGCTGTCGGAAGCAAAATGCATGGATGCCGTTGCAAAAAAACGGAAATTGGATGATGCCCTCGGAATATCCACCTGTTTGCTCAGCCACAATGGTTTTCCATTGTCGTTGCTTTCGGCTAGTGACAATGCTTCAAGGTTTTCATCAATGAGTACCGCGATTTTTTGAAGCAGGGAAAAGCGGGTTTCCGGTGAGGTGGCCGACCATTGCGGGAATGCTTTTTGTGCAGCCAGCACCGCTACGGCAACATCTTTATCATTGCTATCGGGAATTTGTCCCGACACAGCGCCAGTAGCCGGGTTGATGTTATTGATAAATTGGCCGCTGAGCGGACCAATAAAATTGCCCCCGATGAAATTTTCGAGGTGCCATGGAATATCCAATTGCATGGGCTAAAGGTAATTAATTCAGCCCGAAAATGATGTTCAAAACAATAGCTGCAAAATACCTGAAACCAATAAGAAACAAATGAGCACCAGCGTTGGCGGTATCTCAAAAAAAATTAAATTACATGCCTAAATCATTTTATATGCCGATTGCAGCCCCTTTCAATCTTAAAAAATGGATCGACGATCACCGTGACCTTTTGAAACCACCTGTGGGCAATCAATGTGTGTACAAGGATGCAGAAAATTTTATAGTGATGGTGGTTGGCGGACCTAACTCCCGCAAGGACTATCATTACAATGAGACCGAAGAATTGTATTACCAGCTTGAAGGGGATATTATAGTAAAGATCATAGACAATGGGGTACCCCGAGATATCCATATCAATGAAGGGGATATGTTTTTACTTCCACCCAAAACCCCGCATTCTCCCCAACGGGGGCCGGGTACAGTAGGGCTGGTGATTGAAAAAGTAAGGGAAACCGAGGACGATGGCTTTTTGTGGTACTGCGAAAATTGTGGCCAAAAACTCTACGAAGAATACCTCCATGTATCAGATATTGTAAAACAATTGCCGCCGGTAATGGATGGCTTTTATTCGGATGAGCACAAACGTACCTGCAGTAATTGCGGGGCAGTGATGGCGCCGCCGGTAAGGAAAGGTTAATTCACTTCTGATATACAGCCCGTGGTAAACGGGCTTTTCTTTATGAGAATAGACATACATACCCATATCATGCCCGATAAGATGCCAAATTGGGTCCAAAAATTTGGCTACGGCGAATTCATTCACCTCGAACACCGCAATTGCAAAGCCTGCATGATGAAGGGCGATAAGTTATTCAGGGAAGTGGAAGAAAACTGCTTTGATGCCGGAACGAGGATGAAAGAAATGAATGATACCAACGTTGACGTACAGGTGCTTTCTACCATTCCGGTATTATTCAATTATTGGGCAAAACCCAACGATGCTGCCGAAACCTCCCGTTTTTTTAATGACCATATTGCCGATACCGTGGCAAAGGACCCCCGGCGTTTTATTGGCATAGGTACGGTTCCACTGCAGGATGTAGATATGGCAATTGCCGAAATGGAGCGTTGCGTAAAAGAATTGCGCATGCCTGGTTTGGAAATCGGCAGTAATATCAATGGAATGAACCTGGGCGACCCTTCCTTATTTCCTTTTTATGAAAGGGCTGCCGCACTGGGTTGTGCCCTCTTTGTTCACCCCTGGGAAATGATGGGGGAACAGCAAATGCAAAAATACTGGCTTCCCTGGCTGGTAGGTATGCCGGCCGAAACTTCAAGGGCGATATGCTCCCTCATTTTTTCGGGTGTGCTGCAACGTTTTCCTTCATTAAGGGTGGCATTTGCGCATGGGGGCGGTTCTTTCCCGCTTACCATAGGGCGTATAGAACATGGGTTCCTTGTACGGCCCGACCTGGTAGCGGTGGACAATCCGGTTAACCCGCGGGATTATATTGGTAAATTTTGGATCGACAGCCTGGTACACGATCCTGCTGCAATGCGATATATTGTTGAGGTTATGGGGGAAGATAAGATTTGCCTCGGTAGCGATTATCCTTTTCCGTTAGGGGAGCACCGGCCCGGTGAATTGATTGACCGGATGGCTTTTCCTGGCCCAACAAAAGAAAAACTGATGTACAGGAACGCGTTGCAATGGCTGGGGCTTCCTTCCCTCTAAAATAAATCGGGGTAATCGGTGATGATGCCATCCACTCCCAACTTAGTGAGGGCGTCAATTTTTTCCTTTTCATTCACGGTCCAGGGAATGATCTTCATTCCTTTTTGATGGCAGTCATTGATCATGGCTTCTGTTACCAGTACATATTCTGGACTGTAGACCGTAGGTATAAATCCCAGTTGTTGCAATTGAACATCCAGTGGCCCTTTTACGCCCGTTTCCACCAATAAGGCTGTTTTAATATCAGGATAATGTTCGTGCAGGTATTGAAGGGTTCGTATGTCAAATGATTGTATGATCACCTGCGCTTCCAGTTGTTTTTCTTTGATCACACCCATCAGCAAGTCAACAAATTCGGCAGGTTTTGGATGGTACAACTGGTCTGTTTCGGGAAGGCATTTGGTTTCAATATTAAAATTGGGGTATGGCCTTCGGGCCATCATCATGTATTGTTTCACGGCCTCCAGCACATCAGATAACAACGGTTTTACAGCAGCCAATTTTTGCTGGCGAGGGAAACGTGGATGCGCCTTCAGCCCTACATCGTACCGCTTCACCGTTTCATAATCCATCTTGAAAATGTTCAGCGATTTTTCTTCGGCCTCTGTAACCGGGCTGCCATCTGGTTGAGTGCTTATCTCATGGTTGAAAAAAGGTTCATGCGATAGCACTACTTAATGATCCTTGGTAATTACCACAACCATCTCCAGCGTAGTAACTCCCATGCCCAACGCATGTTCCATGGCCGCGATCGTATTTTCGGGCATTAAACCCCGGCAGCCACGGTGGCCCTGTTTATCCAATTCAAATGGCTTCACTGGTCTTTCATTTTTTTCTTCATCAACTGATAAAGCTGTTTGTTTTTTAGATGAACTGCATGCTGTCATCAGGAACAATACCAGCAGGCTGTGTTTAATCAATGAAATGCCCAACATGCGTTGAATTTTATTTGTGAGTCAATGCTGATTTTATACAAGCACTTCCTGAATTTGTGTGGCAGGTAAATTGGCGTTCCGCATGGCAATTCCGCGGGCGGCATTGCCGGCAAATTCAACAAAAGCTTTTTTGCTCACCGCATCGTCGCTCACCATAATGGGGGCACCCTGGTCCCCGCCCTCCCTGATACTTTGCACCAGGGGAATTTGGCCGAGGAAAGGGATATCAAATTCTTCAGCCAGGTTTTTACCGCCATCTTTGCCAAAAATAAAATACTTGTTATCTGGTAATTCAGCCGGCGTAAAGTAACTCATGTTTTCAACAAGCCCTATCACCGGCACTTTCAACTGAGCCTGGCCAAACATGGCAATGCCTTTTTTGGCATCTGCCAATGCAACCAATTGAGGGGTTGTAACAACAATGACACCTGTTACCGGCACTGTTTGAACAATCGTTAAATGAATATCACCGGTGCCCGGCGGCATATCAATAATTAAATAGTCGAGATCTCCCCAGTCAACATCGCTTACAAACTGGCGGATAGCGCTGCTGGCCATCGGGCCCCTCCAAACAACAGCCTGCTTTTCATCTATCAGCAACCCAATACTCATGACTTTGATTCCGAATTTGTCGATGGGAACAATCATCCCTTTTCCTCCATTGTCCTTCATCAATGGCCTTTCGCCCCGGATGCCAAACATAATATGCTGGCTGGGGCCATAAATATCGGCATCCATCAAACCCACACTGGCGCCACTTTCGGCCAATGCAAGCGCCAGGTTTGCTGCTACAGTACTTTTGCCCACACCGCCTTTTCCACTTACCACTGCAATGATATTTTTTACGCCACCCAATACTGTTTTAGGATCGAGGCGGTTGCTGTTTGTATTACTGGTAAAATTCACGGTGACCACGGCATCCTTGCTCACCAGCAGTTTAATGGCATTGGTACATGCATTTTTCATCATGTCCTTCATGGGGCAGGCAGGTGTCGTTAGTACGATCGTAAAAGAAACTGTATTAGCTTCAATCACAATATCTTGTATCATATTCAATGTAACCAGGTCTTTACCCAGGTCGGGCTCCTGCACATTGCTTAATGCCTGTAAGATGGCTTCTTTCGTCATCGTTCAATAATTTGTTAAAAAACCTTTTGAAGGCCAAAATTAAACATTGAAGCCCTTACTTTGTTTATTAAATCAGAAAATGAACGGGGCTTTGTATTTTTGTTGCAGGCTATCCAACGGTTGTTGCATAAGATATTGATCCCGGCCATAGCAGGTAAGAAAATCCAACGCAATAGTTGGCCGTTTTTGAGGAAGCATACATGAAAATAATTGTACGATACTTTTTTATTTCCCTTCTTTTTATATTGCCACAGGCAGTAAAAGCCCAGTTTGAAACCTTCCAGGATTCAGTGGTACAATTATATGGTGTTATCATGACTGCCGACAGCCTGCAGGGAATCCCGGCAGTTAGTATCGTTGTGAAAGGGCAAAACAGGGGTACCATCAGTAATGATAAAGGGGTGTTTAGTATTGTGGTACTGAAAGGGGATAAAGTAGAGTTCACGAGTATTGGTTTCAAGCCAAAGTTGGTAGACATCCCAAAAGATCTCAAAGGAAATCAATACAGCATCATTCAATTAATGGTTACCGATACGGTTTTTCTTCCTGCCACCATTATCAAGCCCAGGGTAACAAGGGAACAGTTTGAAAGGGACTTTGTAAACACCAAAGTGCCTGATGATGATATAGAGATTGCCCGTTCAAACAACAATGCTGCAACCCGCCGGGCACTGATGGCTACGCTGCCCGCTGATGGCCGTGAAGCATCCAGTCAATACCTCCGGCAGAGTTCCCGGAAATTGTATTACTCTGGCCAGGTAGCTCCACAGAATATTTTCAATCCATTTGCATGGGCCGAATTTATCAAAGCCTGGAAACGGGGCGATTTTAAGAAAAAGAAATAGCCTTCCTTGTTTCATTTTCATAAGCTATTTTCATTCCTTTTTAATAATTAACAGCCATTGTTTCAATCGGCTTAATTTTGTGTATGCGAATTTTTCTCACAGGTTTTATGGGAGTTGGTAAATCGTATTGGGGAAAGATCTGGGGTGAAACTGCACCAATGCCATTTATTGATTTGGATGCTTTGATTGAAGCTGAAACCCGGATGCCGATTGCCCAGATTTTTGAGATGAAAGGGGAGGAATGGTTTAGGCAAAAGGAAGCAGCGCTGTTGAGAAGCCTGGCAAACAAATCGCATTTTATTTTGTCGTGTGGAGGAGGCACTCCCTGTTTCCATGACAATATGCGTTGGATGAACCAACATGGATTTACAGTGTTGCTGGAAGCAGACCCTTTTGTGATTGTTGAACAACTGCAACAACAAACCAGCCAGCGGCCTTTACTCGCACAGGTAAATACGGAAGGGCTATTGCATTTTATCGTTACAAAATTGGCAGAAAGGGAACATTGTTACCGGCAGGCAAAATTGCATATCCGCACAGGCGATTTGAATGCAAACAGCATATTTCAAATTATTAATCATGCAAACCATCTTACTGATTAATCATGCATAAAATTTTCTTTCAAACAGCAGCATTGCTTGGTGCGTTGAGTGTAGCATTGGGGGCTTTTGGCGCACACGGATTAAAAAAAGTGGTAGATGCCAATGCTTTGGCAACTTTTGAAACAGGCGTTCGATACCAGTTCTACCATGTATTTGCGTTGCTGGCACTTGCACTGGCTTACCAGTACCTTCATCCTGCGCTGGCAACATGGGCCGGGCGTTTATTCATTGCCGGTATTGTGTTGTTCAGCGGGTCTTTGTACCTGCTCACTTTTGCAGGGGCAAAGTATAAATTTATTGGGGCGATCACTCCTTTTGGCGGACTTTGCTTTATTGGAGGATGGGTATTGCTGATGGTAGCATTGGTGAAGAAAGTTTAAAAGACAGTTTGCCTGTAGAGCCTGATGGTTGTTCCGTTGTTGTTGCGGATACTGAATTCAATGCCCAGGTCTTCCATTCTCTTTTGCATGTTCCTCAGCCCGTTGCCAAAACTTCGGATATGCTCAAAATCTATTCCTTTGCCATTGTCGGCGATTGTAAGGCTTAACCCAACCGGTTCTTCATTGAGGGAAATTTGCACTTCTGTAGCGCCCGAATGCTTCACGATATTGTTCAATGCTTCTTTTACAACCAGGAAGAGGTTGCGCCTGATTTGGCCATTCACTTCTATTTCGGGTATCCGTTCGGGTAATGTGATGATGCAATGGATACCCGTATTCTCAAAATATTCCAGTGCATAACTCCTGATATATGCAACGGTATTGCCCAGGCTATCGTTGCTACTGGTCATACTCCAGATAATGGCATTCATTTTAACCAGCAGTTCATCCGCCGAGGCAGAAATTTTTTCAATTTCGGGAATGTGCTGGTTTTGTAGTTTGTTTTTTGCCAATTCGCTGTAAAGGCGGATGGTAGTCATCCCGGCGCCGAGGTCATCGTGCATATCGGCACTGATACGGTTGCGTTCGTCTTGTTGCGCCTGTAAAATGGCAAGTTTTGTTTCAAATTCTTTTTTCTCGGCGGCCAGTTTCAACGCTTCACGGTCTTTGATACGCTCAATGAGTTCGAGCCGGTTTTTATACATCAGTCCGAGCAAAAAGAAAAAAACCGAAACCACAATCCCTATTTCAAAATAAAACAAAGCCGAGTTGAATACATTGGTTGCCTTGATCCCAAAAAGAATGAAGATGAGCGATATGCCCGAGAACTGAATCTGCAAAGCATTGCCAATTGCAAGGTAGTTCATCAGCCTGTCTTTGTGCGCCATGCCAATAACGATATAAATAATACCGATTACAAGCGTCACTATTTTCATGGTTATTTCCAGGTAGTTCTCCAGTAAAACAAACGGCGTAAAGAAATGAAGGATTGTGTAGAGCAGCATCATGATGCCGAGCAGCCAAATTTCTGAGCGGAAAATTCCGTCGAGCAACGGGTAACGGATCGCCGTATCTAAAAAACAACGTGTGAACTGAACATAGAAGATGGTGCCGGTGATGAGCAGAAACAATGCAAAATAACTCAGGAAAAAGGAATTAAAACGGCCGGTATCATTGTTGAAATAGGCATAAAAGAAAACCAGTAAAAACATACATACAGAGTACATACAGTTGTAAAAGAATTCCATTCGGCCCGATACCAGGTAATTCACCAGGGTGAAAAGAATCATCATAACGAGGATGCCACTCAGGATAAATCCCGATGTGTTCTTGTCGTAAATCACATTCGAAAGTTCGAGTTTGAATGCCTTTAAATGGGAAGGATGGATGAGTTTCGCATTGATGCGGTTATAGTCTGTACGGGTAAATTGCATCCTCACAAAAAACGCTTTCTTTTGCCCGGGGCCAATGTTGAGGTATAAAAATCCTGCTTTTCTAACACTATTTGCCGGTGAACGGAGGGCTCCAGAACTGTCCATTTCATACAATTCCAGTTCATTGTAATGCATGCCGGGATAAAAAAAGTAACTGCTGCTATCTGCACGCTCATTGAATATATTGAAGTGAAGAAACACGGTGCTTAGTAACATTTGCCTCGGAACAGATTTGCGAAAACTCAGTGTATCGAGCATCCCAAAATGCTGGGAGGGAAGGCTGCTGATATGGATGTTGTTGCCAGGGTCTATCAGCACACCGGTGAATTTTTCGAGCTGGTATATTTTTTCTGTTCCATTGATGGAAGCCACAGGTACATTCATTGGTGCCTGTGCCCGGGTTATCAGGCAAAGGGATATGAACATCCATGAGGAAAAAAACTTTTTCAAAAAAGCAGCTTTGCTATCAAACCTACATAATTTCGTTGAAATGCCCCCGAATGTATGCGGGCTACACTATGTAACACAAAGGATTAATATCTTTGTAACCAATGGCTAAGACAACAAAATCTAAAACACCCAACCCAGACGCACTTAAGGAAGAAAAGATTGAACAGGTAGAAGTTAAAAAACTACTCAAAGACGAGCGTACCCATAAAATTGCGGGAAGCATCTGTATCCTTTTTGCCATCCTGTTTTTTATAGCATTCACTTCTTATTTATTTACCTGGGATGAAGACCAGGACAAGGTATTTAAAGAAGGGTACCGCCTTTTGTTGGGCACCGATACCAAAGTGGCCAACCTCATGGGAACATTTGGAGCCTTCATCGCACACTTTTTCATTTACAAAGGTTTTGGTATTGCATCCTATCTTCTTTGTTCCCTTTTTTTTGTAGTTGGGGTGAACCTGTTTTTTGGAAAAAAAGTTTTCTCTATTGTACGCAACCTCAAATACATTGTGGTAGGGTTGCCATTGATCAGCATTACAGCCTCGGTGCTGATGGGAGGTAATGCATTTGCCTGGGGAGGAGCCGTAGGAGATATGTGTAAGGATTGGTTGTATAAAACCATTGGGCAAATTGGCACCATTGGTGTAATTGCGGTTTCATTCCTTGCTTATGTTATCTGGAGATTCAATCCTTCTTTTAAAATTCCCGGGGCTAAAACCGAAACGTCATCAGCAGCAGATGCTACCAGTGAAACTGCGGCAATTGATACAGGTGATGATGTTACTGAAGAAACCGAAACGGTACCGGGTAAAGGCAATAAGGTTAAAAAGAACGTTGCGGCTCCATTGGTAGTTCCCAGCGAAGAAGCGGAACCCGAACCCGAACCATTTAAAGTGATAGAGAAAGAAGAGCCCGCCATTGAGGAGCCCATACCAGAACCAATAACTGTAGTAAAAGAACCAGCTGTGGTTCCTAAACCTAAGCCGGTTGTTGTAGAGCCTTCGGCTTTAGAGCTCGAAATAAAATCGGTTGATGAACTGGAAGCGCCAGAAAAAGTAACTCCCGAGAAAGTGCAGCAGATGAAGCCTTATGACCCGGTACTCGACCTGCGGGATTACAAATACCCCACACTCGATTTACTCGAGAACCATGGGAGTGAAAAGATTGTACAGGACCCGGCAGAATTAGAGAACAACAAAAACCAGATCATCAGCACGCTGAAAAATTATGATATCCATATCCAGAAAATATCTGCTACTGTTGGTCCAACTGTAACACTCTATGAAATCATACCGGCAGCGGGTGTACGCATTTCAAGGATCAAAAACCTGGAGGATGATATTGCGCTTAGCCTTGCCGCATTGGGCATTCGTATCATTGCGCCAATTCCCGGAAAAGGTACGATTGGTATTGAAGTACCCAATGCCAAGAAGACGATTGTGAGCATGAAAACCCTGCTCTCGGCAGAAAAGTTCACGAAAAATAGTTTTGCCCTTCCAATTGCCATTGGCAAGAAGATAGACAATGAAAATTTTATAGTTGACCTTGCCAGTATGCCACACCTGTTGATGGCAGGAGCAACCGGCCAGGGTAAATCAGTTGGGTTAAATGCAATCCTGGTTTCACTGTTGTATAGCAAACATCCTTCACAATTGAAATTTGTGCTGGTAGACCCTAAGAAAGTGGAGCTGAGCATTTACAAAACCATCGAAAAACATTTCCTGGCAAAACTGCCGGGGGAAGAAGATGCCATCATCACCGACACCAAGAAGGTGGTACATACCCTCAATGCGCTTTGTATTGAGATGGATAACAGGTATGACCTGCTTAAAGAAGCTGGTTGCAGGAATATCCGTGAGTACAATGAAAAATTTGCAGCACGAAGGCTCAATCCCGAAAAAGGCCACCAGTTCCTGCCATTCATCGTATTGGTAGTAGATGAATTTGCCGACCTGATCATGACGGCCGGTAAAGAAGTGGAAATGCCCATCGCAAGGTTGGCTCAGTTGGCAAGGGCAGTAGGTATCCATTTAATTATTGCTACCCAGCGGCCTTCGGTGAATATCATCACAGGTACCATCAAAGCCAACTTCCCTGCAAGGATTGCATTTAAAGTAAGTAGTAAAATTGATAGCCGTACCATCCTCGATGCCGGCGGTGCAGAACAATTGATTGGTAAAGGGGATATGCTGATCAGCTATAATGGTGAAATTGTTCGTTTGCAATGTGCTTTTGTAGACACACCTGAAGTAGATAAGATAGTGGATTTTATCGGCGACCAACGCGGTTATACCCAGGCGTTCCTCCTGCCCGAATACATTGATGAAAAGGATGCCGAAGGAAGGGATTTTGATATCAATGATAAGGATGCACTTTTTGAAGATGCAGCCAGGCTGATTGTTAGCAGCCAGAGTGGTAGTACGTCATTGCTCCAACGAAGGATGAAACTTGGTTACAACAGGGCTGGGCGGTTAATGGACCAATTGGAAGCAGCAGGAATTGTGGGCGCCAGCCAGGGCAGCAAGGTTCGCGATGTGCTCATTAAAACAGACGCTGAGTTACAACAACACCTGGATAGCATGGTTTAAAATACAGGCTAAGGATTTCTTAGTAAGTCAGTTTTCACTTCACCATTTCAACAGGCTCATTTCATGTCGAAATATTTACTGGTAGGATTGGGCAATGTAGGCAACGAGTATGCAAATACCCGTCATAACATAGGTTTTGATGTGGTACATGCTTTTGTTGCTAAACATGGGGGGAGTTTTCGGGTAGACAGGCTCGCATATGTGGCAGAAGTGAAATGGAAAGGAAAACTGTTTGTTTGCATTTGCCCTACCACCTTTATGAACCTCAGTGGCCGGGCTTTTAAATACTGGCAGGATAAAGAGAAAGTATTGCTCGAAAATACACTCACCATTGTTGATGAACTGGCATTGCCACTTAATAAACTGCGTTTAAGGGGCAGCGGAAGTGCTGCTGGCCATAATGGCCTCAAAGACATCCAACAGGTATTGGGTACCGATGCTTACCCCAAGTTGCGTTTTGGCATTGGCAATGACTATCCTAAGGGAATGCAGGCAGATTTTGTACTCGGTAAATGGAAGAATGATGAAATCCCCCTCGTAAAATATAAAATTGAGCAGTGTATAGAAATCATTGAAAGCTTTGCTGCTATTGGGTTAGACCGCACCATGAGCCTCTACAATAACCGCAGTTTTTCGAACGAATAATAAATAAAACGTATATTGTTTTTTTAATGTGTTTTTGTTTATTTTCGTTGCTCGATCACTCTAAAACCCAATACAAATAAGCGTGCTATGAAGATAATATGTATCGGAAGAAATTATGCGGACCATGCCAAGGAGTTAGGAAATGATATACCAGATGAACCCGTAATATTCATGAAGCCTAAAAGTGCCCTGTTACAGGCGCATACGCCTTTTTATTACCCGGAGTTTACCAATGAATTGCATTATGAATGTGAACTGGTGTTGCGGGTGTGTAAGAACGGGAAATATATACAGGAACGCCACGCTTCTAATTATTATAATGGTATCACCGTTGGTATAGATTTTACTGCCAGGGATATCCAGGACGAATGCAAAGCAAAAGGATTGCCATGGGAAAAAGCCAAGGCATTTGATAATTCGGCAGCCGTTGGTAAATTCATCGACATCACCCCGGAGATCAATAAGAAAAACATCAATTTTTCCTTTAAGAAGAATGGGGAAACCGTACAGGAAGGCAATTCTGGTAATATGCTGTTTAATTTCGACAGCATCATTGCGCATATTTCCAATTACTTTTCCCTGAATATAGGCGACCTTATTTTTACCGGTACTCCTGCCGGGGTGGGTGAATGTGTAGTGGGAGATGAACTGGAAGGTTTCCTGGAAGGCAACAGTATGCTGAAACTGGAAGTGAAATAATTACTACTCTTAACTTTTTCAAATCCCTTCTGCAAGAAGGGATTTTTTATTGGCTCAAATCTGCGGTGATAAAGAGCGCCATTTGTTTTTCCAGGTATCCATATCGCAGATCAGTTGTTGGCGGCTATAAAGCGTTACTTTGAACTCCCCGCCAGATAATGCCTCGTTCTCCTCCAGTTGTTGCAGGCAAACAAAAGCCCTGTTGAAAATCGCCACAGATAAATAATGCATAAAATTATTTTGTTGAGATACCGGAAAACCGGTCAGCCTCAACAAATCAACCGCGGTTGCCAATCCATCAGATAAATATCTTTTTACAGGTGCAATATGCCTGGCCTTCGTAACCATGGTTTGTATGCCCGATTCCCGGTCTTTATACACATCAAATATATCATTGCACAACTGCATCAATGCCCCCAAATGAAAGAGCATCTTTGTTTCTGCAATGGAAGGCGGTGGATCAAAAACAGAGCGGTAAAAAATTAAAGAGCTTCCGCCCTTTTCTATGGTGACCGACTCAATAAACGCATCGCTGATGCCCTGTTGGGTTTGTTGTATGCTTTTTACCTGGGCATCATATACTTTTCGCAGGCATTCAAGCATCATCATTGGCTGTGGGCAATGTTGCCAGGCCTCCTGGTAAAACCGGGTAAACAACTGTTGATTGGATGGCTGTTCTTTTAATTGCTCCCGGTTCATCAGGGATTCAATGTTAGACGCTGATAAAAAATCCCTGTCAAAAAAATCATCAAACAACCCGGTCATCGCCCCCTGTGAAGTGGAAGCGACACGTTCCTCTGCTGAGAGTTTTCTTCCATGTAATAAACAGAATGCTTCTCCCAGAATGGCAGGTACAGCCAATCCATAGTAATGATTGATCTTTCTGAAATCGTTCTCACTCAGGCTTCCATCATTTTCCCGGATGGCTGCATCGAGTAAGGGTTGTATCTGTGAGGATAGAAATGACCGCTGCTGAGAAAGATGGCGGAGTATCTTCAGCACAACGCCCATGGCCTGTAAACGATTGGGCAAAAAGGGATGCTTCATGCAAAGGGGCTGGTTTATGCTTCGTTGTAAAAATCGGCCAATGCCCCAAAATAATCTTCCGACCAGCCACTGCTGATGTTGTCAAAATCTTCGTCAGGAATATTCGAATGCCTTAATTCTGCTGATGTACCCGATTTATGCGGGTGTAAAATAATCGTGACTACAGACGGCTCTTCCTGGTCACCGAAATCCCAATGCTGTACAATTTTGCGGCCGGGTTCAAATGAAACATTGGTGCCGGTGATGCTGTCTTCCCACAATGAAAACGCTGTGCCTTCAACTGGTTCCATGATAGCGGGTGAGCCCGACCAAAGTTGGATGGTGGCAGCATTGGTGAGGGCTGTGTACACCATATCGGGTGGGGCAGCAATGATGAAATACTGTTTAAAATCTTTCATGGAAGGGAGTGTGAATTAACATTTTTCCGCCAACGGAATTCTGTACATTTGGATACAAAATAATGGATATTTCATTGTTGTACGTTATTTTAAAATCAATATTTCCTGCATGAATCGAAAACTGTTTCGCCCCCTCTTATTAATGCCTTTTCCAATGATCCTTTTTGTTGCATTGGCTTCGGCACAATACAAGGAATATAAATTGAATCCTACAGGCGATACCATCAACGCCATTAATAAAGAAGGCCAGAAGGTGGGCAAATGGGTCATAGAAACTCCCGAAGTAAGGGGGGAGCCTGGTTTCGTGGAAGAAGGGCTTTATAGAAAAAATGAGAAAGATGGTTACTGGCGCAAGTATTCTACGCAGGGCGACTTGTTGGCCGTAGAACATTTTATCCTGGGCGGAAAAGATGGCGTTCAGTTGTATTATAATTACCTCGGGGACCTCGAAAGAGAAGAAAGCTGGAAAGGCTATAACCCCGATGCGCCCTATGATACAGTAGCCATTTATGGCACCGGCAGCGGAGAGATCGTAGATTATAAAATTGTAAAAGCCGAACCTTACAGTGTAAAGCATGGCGAATGGAAATTTTATGAACCTGGTTCGGGAAGGCTGTTACGTACCGAGAAATGGGACCGCAACAATATTGTAAACCCCGATGCTCCCAAGCCTGTTGTAACGGCAACGCCTGATAAGCCCAAGAAAGTAGAAAAAACGGCAGAAATGCTTGAATGGGAACGTAAGAACAAAGGAAAGAAGCGGGTACTCAGGGATGGCCGCACCGGATTGTAATTTTTTTGCATAAAAAATGCCCGCTTTTCTGGCGGGCATTTTTGTAAACTATTTATCCAGTCATTAATTCCTGATTTCACGCTGCATAGGATTGCTGCCGCCACCCGATCCCCTGGGGGTAGGTGCTTTAGCCCTGAACAATTTGAATTTGCTTGGTTCGGTATTGGCCGGCCAACTGTTGTTGGATTCATTGATGTCTGATGTTTCCCTCATCGGATCAAGCTTAATAGAAGCTACTTCTTTTTCTTTGAGGAAAGTCTTGGTCACTTTGTTTTCATTCTTCCTCCAAACGTTAACGCCTATACGATCAACTTGCTTGGTGCCGTCTTTGAAAGTCCATTCAATTATAATCGGCATCACCAATCCGCCCTTATTGCTCATGGTAATTTCATACATGTATTTGCCACCGGCAATGCTCATTTTTTCGGCTTCTGTATAACCTTCTGTACGGGAAGCCGGAATGGTTACTTTAACAGCACTGGTATCAACTTTTGCCAATCCGCGGCCATACCTCCAGTAAAAATCACGCAGGGAAGTATCGGCATCGGTTGCAAATACAATGCGTTTGTCTTCCCGGTTCCTGATTTTGGATATATCATCGAAACTATTTTGGCTAGGCTTTGCCACTTTTTGTTCGATGGTTTTTTCCTCTGTTACCTGGGCTTCAATGGCATCTTCGCTTAAAGTGGCCCATTTCACCGTATCAATGGCAATATCGCAAGGATCGGTACTGTAAAACCATCCCCTCCAAAACCAATCCAGGTCTTCGGCGCTGGCATCTTCCATCGTACGGAAGAAATCGGCCGGTGTAGGATGTTTAAAAGCCCACCTCCTAGCATATTGTTTGAATGCATAATCAAACAGTTCCCTTCCCATAATGGTTTCGCGGAGAATATTGAGCCCAGTGGCTGGTTTTGCGTATGCATTGGGGCCAAACTGGATAATGTTTTCACTGTTGGTCATGATGGGTTCCAACTGGTCCTTCGGCAATTTCATATAATCAACAATCTTGTAAGCAGGGCCTTTGGATACCGGGAATTTATTGTCCCATAATTCTTCCGAAAGGTATTCTACAAACGAATTCAACCCCTCATCCATCCAGGTCCATTGGCGTTCATCGCTGTTGATGATCATCGGGAAAAAATTATGGCCTACCTCATGGATCACAACTCCCAGCATGCCATTTTTAGTGCCTTCGCTGTAGGTACCGTCTTTTTCGCACCGGCCAAAGTTGAAACATATCATCGGGTACTCCATGCCGTTAGCAGCTTCAATGCTTTGGGCTACCGGGTACGGGTAGGGGATAGTAAATGAAGAGTAGGTCTTGATGGTATGTGCCACGGCCTTGGTACTGTACTTGCGGTAAAGATTGTATGCCTCTTTGCCATAACCGCTCATGCACATTACTTTTTTCCCTTCTACATTTACCGGCATGGCATCCCAAATGAATTTACGGCTGCTTCCCCAGGCAAAATCACGCACCATATCGGCTTTAAAAATCCAGGTTTTCTTTTGAGTGGATTTTTGCTTTTCCCTTTCCCGGGCTTCTTCGAGTGTTGCAATCTCAACGATTTCTTTGGATTGTTGAGCTGCCTGCCAGCGTTTGAACTGGGCCGGTGAAAGCACCTGCTGGTAATTTTGTGCCTGCCCGGTAGACAATACAATATGATCGGCCGGCACCGTCATGGCCACTTTAAAATTTCCAAATGTGAGCGCAAATTCGCCTGAACCAACAAACTGGTGGTGCTGCCAACCCTGGAAATCGCTGTAAACACATAACCTTGGATACCATTGCGTCATGGTATAAAGGTCGTTTCCGTCCTCTGCAAAATATTCATAACCGCCACGCCCACCGAACCTGGTACGTTCAATGATATTGTAATTCCAGTCTATTTTGAACACAAATTTTTGCCCTGGTTTCAATGCCATCGGAAGTTCTACCCTCATCATAGTTTTGTTGATGGTATAAAGAAGCGGGCTGCCCAGTGCATTGGTCACTTTAGTGATATTAACGCCATATTCACGGTCTTTTTTGCCGAGCATGCGGTTGATATCGTTTTCGTTAAGGTTCTTTTGCATGAAACTGCTGTTTTCGTAACCAGCGTTGTTTTTTGAACTGTGTTGGTTTTCATCCAGCTGTAACCACAGGTACCTTAACGTATCGGGTGAATTGTTGAAGTAAGTAATCGTTTCTTTACCCAGCAGCCTCCTGTTTGGCTCGTCGAGTTCGCAGGCGATATCATAATCGCAACGCTGCTGCCAGTAGCGGGGCCCGGGGGCGCCACTCGCAGTTCGGTATTCGTTGGGGGTGGGCAGGATAGTGCCCAATTGTTCGAACCGGTTTCCATGATTGCTGCCGGGGTTGTTTTTGATGTCCTGTGCTTTCACCAGGATGCTACACATTCCCAGCAGGACAAAAGCGAATAGAGATTTAAGCATAAAAGCTGTTTGATGATCGGTAAAAATATTAAAACCAAATGTCTTGTCAAAAAGGCCATCTTTCGATGCACATCCATGCGGCTATCAACAATGCAATACCAGAAACCCCATTTACCCACCATGGCCGTTTAAACCCTGTTTTGTTAACAAGGTACGCAATCAAAATAAGCAGGACTACCACCATCAGCTGGCCGGCTTCTAACCCTACATTAAAACCAAATAATGGCCATCCTATATTTTGTGAAGATGCCAGCATAAAACGGATGCTGTTGGCAAACCCCATACCATGTATCAACCCAAAAAACAACGCCGTTAGATAACTAGCTGTTAACATCGGCTTACTGTTTTCCCTGTTCCCAAAGTTCATCATCGCAGTAATGCAAATCGATAATGGGATCAGGAACTCTACCCACTTGCTGTTGAACCGCAGCAAATCATATGTACTTAACAGCAGCGTAATGCTATGGCCAATGGTAAATGCCGTAACGAGCACCAGTACTTTTTTCCATTGCGTGGCCGTATAACAGGCAGTTAATGCTGCAATGAATAATAAATGATCCAGTGCGCCCCAGCCAATGATATGTTCCCAACCCAGCTTAAAATAAAAGCTACAATCATTCATGATACAGCGGCATCGTTCGTTTATACGTACTTTTACCGGCAAAATATTATAAATAAAAACCTCCGGGGGTAAATTATAGCTAAATGGCTTCAATATTTTATAAATGGCTGATCCTCTTATGGCTCCCTTTCTTTCCATCACAACAGGATGCGCATCCCATCTATGTAAGCGTAACAGAGATAGAACACAATGCTGCAGAAAAGACACTGGAGATCAGTTGTCGGATTTTTACAGACGATTTTGAGAAAACACTTCGGAACGAAGGGGCTGCTACAGTAGACCTGTTACAACCAAAAGATAAGGCAGCCATGAACCAACTGGTAAGCCATTATATTCGCAGGCATTTAAAAATTTCAGTGAATGATCAACCTGTCACCCTGCAATTCCTGGGATATGAACAGGCGGAAGAAGCCATTCAGAGTTATTTCCAGGTAAATAATATGGCGGTGGTGAAAAAATTGGACGTACAAAATAACCTCTTGTATGAATTCAAATCAGAACAAATGAGCCTGATGCACATTACGGTAAACGGTAGCCGAAAAAGTACCAGGTTAAACAATCCCGATGATAAAGCAGGCTTTTCATTTTAGTCTTCCTGCAGTTGTTCTTTTAATTCTTCCGAAATAGTAACGAGGATTTTATCGATGCGCTGGCCATCCATATCTATAATTTCGAAATGGAAATCCTTCCAGTCGAAGGTTTCACCGGTAGCAGGGATATGTTCCAGTTCATGAAGCACAAATCCGGCCACGGTATCAAATTCATGTTCCCCTTCATTCATCCAGTCGGCACGATTGAAATAACTGAGGAAATTATAAAACTGGATCTGTGCATCCACCAGGAAACTGCCATCTTCCCTTTCTACAATCTCGTATTCTTCCTGACCGGGTTGTGGTACGTCGCCAACAATGGCTTCCATGATATCATTCAGCGTTATCATGCCTTCAAGGGTTCCGTATTCATTTACAATAAAGCAGGTGTGGATTTTCGCCGATTTAATTTTTTCGAGGAGCTGGTAAGATTTGTTGTTCTCGGGAACAAACAATGCCGGTTTAATCAAACTGCGGATGGGGGCGTCGGGTGATGCTTTCAACAAGTCTTTTACATATACCAGCCCTTTGATATCATCTACCGTCCCTTCACAAACAGGGTATGTGCTAAAAACTATGTCTTCCAGTTTGTTTTTGATATCGAGAACCGTATCATTGATATCCAGCCAAACAATATCGGTTCGGTGTGTCATCAGAGAAGTAATATTGCGGTCGCCCAGGTGAAAAACCCGTTCGATGATTTCTTTTTCCCCTTCTTCAATGGAACCGTGTTCACTGCCTTCGGAAATCATCGCTTTGATCTCTTCTTCCGTGACTGCATTATCGGTGGCCTTTTTAATATTAAAGAGTTTGAAAATGATATTTGTTAGCCCCGATAACATCCAAACAAACGGGTAAGCGAGTGTAGACAACAGGTTCATGGGTTCGGCTACGAGCCGTGCAATTTTTTCGGCCCTCAGCAAACCAAATTTCTTTGGGATCAGCTCCCCGAAAATGATAGAAAGAAAAGTAACGATGATTACAACGATAGATGTGGCAATCGTGTCGGCATAAGGGCGTAGTATTTCAAAGCGCTCTACAAATGGCTTGAGGTCGTTGCCAAATTTTTCGCCAGAATACACACCCGTTAAAATTGATATCAGGGTGATGCCGATTTGAGCGGTACTGAGGAATTTTTCGGGATTTTCGATTAAATCAAGTGCCGCTTTCGCTTTGGCATCCCCTTTATTGGCCTGGCTTTCGAGCCTGCCTTTGCGGGCGCTCACCAGTGCAATTTCGCTCATGACGAACAAGGCATTGAGTAAAATCAAAAAAATTAATATAAATACTTCCATAATGTTTTATCCTAATCCAATGTACTTGTTAAAGACTTTGGCCCACAAATATCCTAAAAGGATTCCAATCAATGCCCCGGCAATAATATCTCCCGGGTAATGGACACCTACATATACCTGTGCATACCCTATCAGGAAAGCCCACAGGAAAAATATCCGGGGCCATTTCCCAAATATATCTTTTAAACTATAATATAAAAAAGCAGCGATACCAAAATGATTGGTAGCATGTGAAGAGGTGAAGCTCGAACTGATGGGTTTGTAATTGAGCAGAAAGCGTACCGAATCGGCCATTTCGGGGTCATTGCAGGGCCTTAGCCTGAATATATTTTGCTTGATAAGGTCGCTGCTCACATAATTGGTGATAATGCCGGTGCAGGCTGCAAATAGGATCCACCACCATTTGTTTTTTCCAAAATTCACAAGTGCCATTACGAGCAGGAAGAGGTAAACGGGTACCCAAAACTGTGGGTTTCGCAGGAATGGCATCAACTGATCGAGCCAAGGGTGGTGCAAACGCCCGTTGATAAGATAAAAAAACTGCCTGTCGAGTTGAAAGATCGGCTGCATGGTGGCCGGCCTGCTCCCGTATGCCGGGCATCAGCCGTTCAAAATTTTGCCAAAAATAATTAAACTAATTTAGCAACCACTTAAAACATGGCATTTATGCGTTTGGTAAACAGATTGCCCCGCCTGATTAGGTGGATCCTGGCAATAACGCTGGTTTTGTTGCTGCTGATGAGCCTATATCGCTTCCTCTTCTTCTTTCAGTACCGGGGTGCGGCACGGCCTTTCAGCGGATCGGCCTTTCTTTTAGGGCTTCGGTATGATGCCCGGGTCGTAGCTGCCATTGGGCTTGCCATGCTCCTGCTTTGCAGCATCCCCTGGCTGCACCCTTTTAAAAACAGGAAAGCAGGGCCCTGGTGGGTTTTCGTGCTTACACTCGTTTTTGTTATCATCCTGGTTTTTTACGGGGCCGATTTTTATCACTACGATTACCTGCACCAGCGGCTAAATGCATCGGTGCTTAATTTCCTGGAAGATGCGGCCATTTCCGCAGGCATGGTTTGGCAAACATACCCCGTCTTAAAGATCGTACTGGTATTGGCAGTGGCTGTTGTGTTATTTGCCTGGTGGCAGCGTACACTAATCAAAAAATTATGGGATTTGAAGCCCGTGGGTTCGGCGATGCCAAAAAGCAGGTTCAATACCTGGTCGCATATTGTAATCGGAATCGTACTGGGTGGTCTTATTTTTGGTAAGCTAAACCAATACCCGCTCCGGTGGAGTGATGCATTTGCGTTTACCGATGATTTTAAAGCCAATACTGCCCTCAATCCGTTTCAAAGTTTTTTTAGTACGATGAAGTTCAGGAAATCGGGCTATGACCTCAAAAAAGTTAAAGCATATTACCCGCTGATGGCAGATTACCTGCAGGTACAGCGGCCCGATAGCGCTTCACTCAATTATGAACGCAGGTTTACATTTTCGGATACGGCTAACCGTCCGAATATAGTCCTGGTGATCTGCGAAAGTTTCAGCGCATATAAAAGTTCGATGTTTGGTAACAAGCTCGATCCTACGCCCTTTTTCAATAGCATGTGCCGAGAAGGGGTTTTCTTTGAGCGGTGCTTTACGCCTGCCTTTGGCACGGCACGTGGTGTTTGGGCTGTCATCACCGGTACGCCTGATGTAGAAGGGGCCAAAACCTCCAGCAGGAACCCGTCGGCTGTTGACCAGCATTCGATCATCAATGACTTTACCACTTACAATAAATTCTATTTCCTCGGCGGCAGCACCACTTGGGCAAATATCAGGGGCGTGCTCAGCAATAACATCAGCAACCTCCGCATTTATGAGGAAGAACATTTTAAAGCGGCGAAAGTAGATGTATGGGGGATCAGCGATAAAAACCTGTTCCTTGAATCCAATAAAATACTGGCTGCCCAGGATAAACCTTTCTTTGCGATTATTCAAACGGCCGATAACCATCGCCCCTATACCATTCCTGCAGAAGATCTGGGCGAATTTAAAAAACTCATTTATGCTGAAGACACGCTCAGGAAATATGGGTTCGACGATAATGGCCAGTACAACGCATTCCGCTATACTGATTTTACTTTCAGGAAATTTATGGAAGCGGCCAAACAAGAAAAATATTTCAACAATACCATTTTTGTTTTTGTAGGCGACCATGGCCTTCGGGGCGATGCCGGTGATATGTTTCCCCGTTCTTTTACAAAGCAGGGTATTTTGGCCGAGCATGTCCCGCTACTTTTTTATGCCCCAGGAATGTTGAAACCTGCCAGTGTATTAAATGTTTGTTCGCAACTGGATATACTTCCATCTGTAGCAACGCTTGCCCGTCAACCTTACCGCAACAATACCTTCGGAAGGAATTTATTCAACCACTCCGACTCTGCCGAACGATACGCATTTATTGCCGATCCCGACCTGGCAACCATCGGATTGGTAAGCAATGATTATTACTATGTAAAAAGCCACAAAAACGGCGAAAAGGAATTCGTTTCGGTAAAGAACAATGATGCAGTACCCGCTGATTCAGCTACCCAGGCAAAAAAAGCATATATGGAACAGTTAACCGAAGCATGGTATGAAACCGCAAAATACATGCTGCTGAATAATAAAAAGAAAATCGGTACAGGTTCGGCCCTTGTAAACTAACTTTGAATATTTTGCAACACTGCTTAAGGAATAAATTATGCTCATAAAATGGCGGGTACCAAAAACAATTCAGTGGATTGTAAAATTGTTTTTTATTTACCTGTTTATTTTTACTGCGTTCAGGGTGGCTACCGTTGTGTGCTTTAAACCAAAAGCCATCGGTATCCTTGAACTGCTGCCATCGTTTTGGCTGGGATTAAAATATGACCTCCGCTGGATTGCTTTTATTTTATTCCCGATTGCCATTTTCTCCCTGTATCCAAAGTTTTCTCCATTTCATAGTGAGGGGTTAAAAAAATTCTGGACCGCCTACCTCGGCATCATAACATTGCTGGTACTGTTTTTTTATGGTGCTGATTTTGGCCAGTTTGCCTATATCAATGCCCGGTTAAATGCAGATGCATTGATTTTTGCAGAAGATCCGCAGGAAAGCCTTGAAATGGTGTGGCAGAGCTATCCTGTAATCTGGATTTTAATTGGGTTGATTGGCGCCGTGCTGATGATGGTATGGATGTTCAGGCGTACACATGTTGGCGTGGAAGATAAAAATAGCAACGTACATAAGTTTACTTATCGACGCCGTTGGCACTTCGCCGCCCTGCTTTTGCTGGGTTGGTTTATGTATGGCTTCTTCACGGCCAGGCCACTCAATTTTTTCAGGGCATTTAACCTCAATGACGAATTTAAAAGCAACCTGGCTTTAAACCCCCTTCAGAATTTTTTTACCACGCTTCGGTTCAGGGACCCCGATCATAACAGCAAAGCTTCCTCGTATTATAATATAGCTGCCGACTTCCTCAACATAGACCCCTCTCAACGCAAACTCAATAACTATAAGAGATATGTGCAGCCCGGCAGTAAAGCACTCGAAAGCCAGCCAAATGTGGTGCTGGTCATTTGTGAAAGTTTTAGTATGTACAAAAGTACCATGAGTGGAAACCCGCTCAACAGTACACCGTATTTTAATGAACTAACCAAACAGGGTATCTTTTTTGACAGGTGTTTTACGCCAACATTTGGTACTGCCCGAGGGGTATTTGCCACCATTACAGGAATTCCAGATGTGCAACTGAGCAAATTTGCCACCCGCAATGAAGAAACGGTGAACCAGCGTACCATCATCAATGATTTTGAAGGGTATGATAAATTTTATTTTATCGGGGGCAGGAGCCAGTTTAATAATTTCAGCGGACTTATCAACAACATCAGGGATGTGAAAGTGTATGAGGAAGGAAGTTACAGTTCACCCAAAATAAATGTGTGGGGGATCAGTGATAAAAACCTTTTCCTGGAGGCCAATAAGGTGCTTTCCAACAGGCCGAAACCATTTTTTGCCATTATTCAAACGGCCGATAACCACCGCCCATTTAATATCCCGGTAGAAGACAGTGATTTCGTTAGCCGCGAAATTGCGGAAGAAGAATTGCACAAATATGGTTTTGAATCTCAAAAGGAATTCAATGCATTTGCGTATACCGATTACTGTTATAAGAAATTCATGGATGCGGCCAGCCGGGAATCTTATTTCAACAATACGATATTTGTTTTTGTTGGCGACCATGGCGTAGAAGGGAATGCAACTGCGTTGTATCCTGCTGCATGGACAGACCAACGGCTCAGTGATGAACATGTGCCACTGCTGTTTTATGCGCCGTCGTTGCTAACGCCCCAGCTGCGCTCCGAACCGGTATCTCAAATTGATGTATTGCCCACCATCGCTGGTATGATCCAGCAGCCATATGTAAATACCACATTGGGCCGCGACCTGCTCGATGATTGCAAAACGCCTGATGCCGCATTTATTATTTACCATGCACCGGGTTGGATAGGAGTGGTAAGCAATGATTATTTCTATCGAAAGAATATTCGCATTAAAAAAGATGAACTGGTCCCTGTTAAAAACGGCATGCCTCCGTTGAACGCTGCACAGTCGGATTCTATCAGGAAAAAACTCTCACAACTCACATCGGCCCTCTATGAAACTGCCAGGTGGATGCTTGTAAACAATAAAAACAAATAAAGATTAACGTATTTTATCGGCAACTATGATCAGCCTGGGAGACTGCCGTACATGATAACTGCCAAAATTGTAATCCCCAAAAACTTCCCTGATCTGTAAACCCTGGTAAGCAAACATATCCGTGAAATCGCCAAGTGAAAATTTGGCTACTTTCTCTGTGTATAGCAATGGCTCTTCGAGGGCTTCGTCTTCAATCACGATTTTTTTAAAAAAATGTGTTTCATCAAACCATTTGGTGATGATATAATTCACGCCGTCTATTTCTTTTTCCGACTGGTGAACAATATGGTCTTCAGCAAAATGCACATTCAGGTAGTCCATTACAAAACACCCCTGTTTTTTTACGGATGAGGCAATGGTGCGAATGGCATTGTCGTGTTCACGCTGTGTATTGAAATAACCAAAACTGGTGAAAAAATTAAAAGCATAATCATAGTAGTTGATACGAAATGGCAATCTCATATCATGAACATAAAAATGAAGGTTTTCCGATTCATGCTGCAAAGCCTCGCTGATGCTGTCGCTGCTAAGGTCGATCCCTGTTACATCAAAGCCATTTTCGGCAAGTTGTATTGAATGGCGCCCTTTACCACAGGCCACATCCAGCATTCGGCAGCCCGCAGTTGGTTTTAAATGGTTGATCAATTGATCTATGAAAGCCGCCGCTTCCTTATCGTCCCTTTTAAAATAAAGCTGATGATAATAAGGCGTGTTGAACCAATCTCTGAACCAGTGCTGCTGCATACCCAAAGGTAAAGCCTGATTGGCAAATAACCGATTCCATATCAGGAGGGAGTTGACCTGCCTGGTTATGCCAACTCAATAACCTTTGTTATATTTGTCCTCCAAAATTGGCGTTCATGGCATTGATAAAAAGTATTTCCGGCATTAGGGGTACCATTGGAGGGGCAACAGGCGATAACCTTACTCCACTGGATGTGGTTAAGTTTACGGCAGCTTACGGAACCTGGCTGCTGAAAGGAGATGAAAAGAAGGGCACTAAATCTGCCAAAAAAGTAGTGGTGGGCAGAGATGGCCGAATCAGCGGCGAAATGGTGAAAAACCTGGTGAATGCTACGTTGGTTGCATTGGGGATTGATGTGATCGATCTCGATTTCAGCACAACACCCACGGTAGAAATGGCGGTGGTATTCCTCAAGGCCGATGGCGGCATCATTCTCACAGCCAGCCATAACCCCAAAGAATGGAACGCTCTCAAACTTCTCAATAATAAAGGCGAATTTATCAGTGGCGATGAAGGAAAATTGATCCTTGAACTGGCCGAAAAAGAAGCATTTCGGTTTGCTGATGTAGATAAACTGGGGCGCATCACTCCAAACGATACGATGCTGCAGGACCATATCAGTGCCATCCTCAAAAACAAACTGGTTGACAAAAAAGCCATTGCCAATGCTGGTTTCCGCATCGTAGTGGATGCCGTCAACAGTACCGGAGCCATTGCTGTACCGGCTTTGTTGAAAGCGTTGGGCGTAGAAGATGTAATGGTGATCAATGAAGAAGTTACAGGCCAGTTTGCCCACAATCCCGAGCCCCTGCCAGAGCACCTCACTTCATTAAGCAGGGAAGTAGTGGCTAAAAAAGCATCGTTGGGTATTGCGGTAGACCCGGATGTAGACAGGCTGTGCTTTGTTTGCGAAGACGGAAGTATGTTTGGTGAAGAATATACCCTGGTGGCTGTGGCGGACTATGTGTTGGGTAAACAACCAGGAAATACAGTGAGCAATATGTCTTCAACCAGGGCATTGAAGGATATAACGTTGAAGCATGGGGGCGAATATTTTGCCAGCGCTGTGGGTGAAGTGAATGTGGTTAAGAAAATGAAAGAGAAAGAAGCGGTGATTGGTGGAGAAGGCAATGGAGGGATCATCGTACCCGAGTTGCATTACGGAAGGGACGCACTCATTGGAATTGCGCTGTTCCTTTCTCACCTTGCCAAAAGCAAGAAGAGCAGTAAACAGCTGAGAAATACCTATCCCGATTATTTTATCAGCAAAAACAAGATTACACTGGAGAAAGATATTGATGTAAAAGGAATTTTCGACAAGATCAAAAAGAAGTATAAATCACAGCCTGTGAATACTGAAGACGGATTGAAGATTGAGTTCGACAATGACTGGGTGCATTTGCGTACCAGCAATACCGAACCCATCATCCGCATATACGCTGAAAGTAATTTTGAAACCACTGCCGACAATATTGCCATGCGCCTGATCAAAGATATCCAGGAATCAATATAGGTTGGTATTAAATCATTCTATGAACCGCATCTATTTCGACAATGCCGCTACTACAGCGCTTGATCCTGTTGTGCTGGAAGCCATGATGCCTTTTCTCTCCGAGAAATTCGGCAACCCTTCTTCTATCTATTCCTACGGAAGGGAAACCAAATTGGCCATTGAAACTGCCCGTAAATCTGTTGCAAAAATCCTGGGTGCACACCCGGCAGAAGTTTTTTTCACCAGCGGTGGTACAGAAAGCAATAATACAGCGATACAAACCTCCATCCGCGACCTCGGCTGCAGGCATATCATCACTTCTTCTATCGAACACCATGCCGTAACACATACGGTAGAACACCTCGATAACCTCGACCTGGTGAAAGTGAGCTATGTGAAATTATTGCGCAACGGCCATGTTGATATGGAGCACCTCGAAAAGCTATTATCTGCTTCCAAAGAACGTACATTGGTTTCGCTTATGCATGCCAATAATGAAATTGGTAATATCCTCGATATTCATGCAGTAGGGAACCTGTGTAAAAAATTCAATGCCATATTTCACAGTGATACCGTACAAACAGTAGGGCATTTTCCTTTCGACCTGCGCAATACACCGGTACATTTTATCACTGGCGCTGCACATAAATTCCATGGGCCAAAGGGGGTTGGGTTGTTGTATATCAATGAAAATATACGCATCAAACCATTTGTTTTTGGGGGAGGGCAGGAAAGGAATATGCGTGCAGGCACCGAAAATATTTATGGGATCGCAGGATTTGCAAAAGCACTGGAAATAGCAACTGCAGGATATGAGAATGATAGTGTATACATTCGTGATTTAAAAATGTATATGCATGACGAACTCAGGAAAAATATTCCGGGTGTAGGCTTCAATGGCGATGTACAGGGTAATAGTTTGTATACGGTGTTGAGTGTGAGTATCCCAAAAACGGAGAAATCAGAAATGTTGCTCTTCAACCTTGATATCAATAATATTTGTGCCAGTGGCGGTAGTGCATGTGCATCAGGGGCTGAAGAAGGCAGCCATGTGATCAGGGCTGTGAATTTCAACCCCAACCAGGTGACGGTGCGTTTCAGTTTCAGTAAACACAATACGAAAGAAGAAATTGATATTGTTATTGGCAAGCTACGGGAACTGATCTGATGGATTAAATCAATGATTTATTTTTCAGATAGATAAGGCCAAACAT
>JBPOHG010000199.1:0-4231 GCA_052035835.1 Bacteroidota bacterium
TATTTTTCACTTCTTTTTCCATGATGCGGATCGTACGGCTCAGTTTTTCCCGGTTGTTCTCTTCATACCGGTTGATGAAGAACCATATGGTAGCAACTCCAATCACCAGGAAAGAAACGACGCTTACAAAAATGATGGTTCCATGGATCTGGTTGCGAATCGACAACTGCCAATAGCTACCAAATTTGCGCCTGTTGAACCTTGCTTTGATTAGAATATTAATTAACCAAAATAAAGCCGACACCAGCAAAAAGGAACAAAACAGGTAGGAAAACAGGGTGATGGATTCGATAGATAAGCTGTTCTCTTTTGCAATAACTACTACTTTGTCGGCTCCTGCATAATACCATAGTTCTGAATAATTTTTCTTTGGAATGAGTTTAAACTGCTGCGACCTGAAATCCTGTTTCCTGATCACTGACGGAAAGGGGTAATCGTTATGGCTGTTTACCAGCTTCCAATTGTTATATACAGCAAAAGCGTATGCCGAAGAGTTTTCAATAGAATTATCCTGCCCCTTGCTGAACAATTCGGGATACAAAGCATCCCTTCTGAGTTTTTTAGGGCTCGCCAGGATAAATACATAACCCAGCAATTTCCCTGAAGTATCTTTTAACACCCGTTTACTGATATAACTGAACATATCAAAAGACTGGTCGAAGTAATACAAACCCGGAACACTCGTTGGTTTCGACTGGGTATTCAATACTGTATTGATGTCATTGTAACTAACTGCGTCATCATTGAACAAAGCTTTTTCACCCGCATCATATACATAAATACGGGTATCATATTTATTGGTGTAACCACTGGTATTGCTGCTCACCAGGCTGTCTAATAAAAAAGCAGCGGTTGCCGATGATTGTAACCGTGAAAAATTATCTGCCAGGAATCCCGGCCTAAAATCGGTGAGCATTGAATTGATCAGTGTTTCACTGGCGGGATCGGCTTTGGTGGCCAGGATTTCTGCATAGTGCCTTCTGTTTCGCACTTCCTTGCTGTTGTTCTCCACAACCAGGATCATACTGATAGATACTGAAAAGAAAAACAACCAAAATACCAGTTTAGAAGAAATGATGCTTGAGGTAAGCAGGTTAGATACATTGCTGGTTACCAACATCAGGAATAACAATAGCCAGATCAACACATATATTTCGAAGCCACCGGTAATTTCGCCCACTTTAAAACTAAGCAGCAATAAACCCGAAATTGCCACCAATAAAAATAGTGGCACCATATTTTTGGGGAAATGCGGACGAAGTACCAGCACCAAAAGCTGGCAAAGAAAATAGTACCCAATAGATATACAGCACAAAATCACGAAACCGATGACACTGTATTGATCGAGTGTAAAGAAATTCATTACATCAAAAGAGATATCAGAATCAATGACAAGTGAGCGGATGATATTACTGCATACAAATGTTGCCAGCAGGATCAAAATACCTGCAGCAGCAAGCAATATCCATTTCAGCATAGGATTTTTTCCTTTGCTAACCTGCAATTGATTGCTGAGATGGTGCCGAAGGAATAAAACTATCCAAACGAAAAAAAGTGCATTGATCATCAGGTCGCCAAGGGAGCGAAGGATGTAGCCCGAGCCGTAAATGGTTGGACTAAAAAGTTCGAATTGCCTGAAATTGATAGGGACAGGCAAGAAATACCAGAGTACCCTGATCGCCAGTAAAGTGCCCGACAATACAAAAAAACCGGTCCACACCCTCCCCGACAATGCAATAAAAGATGCCAGTAGATGAATGAATAAAAGCAATAATAAGATTGACAATACCTGCAGAATTGCAGCTACCGGGTTGTTCTGGTGGATGCCGCTGCTGCTCTTCTCATATACATAAAAAAGGCCTGTTCCGTCGACCGACTTTACCACCAATGCTTTTTCTGATGAGAAGCTGATATCATAATTCAATGCAAGGCTCTTATCAAAGGCAAAGTCATTTTGCAGGTATTCATTCGAAATAAAATAATCCCATTTTACCGGTATGAGTGCAATCATCATGATGTCTCCATCCCTGTACCTGTGCCATACATAGTAACCATTGTCTAAATGAGCAAAGCCCCTTGATTGCCGGTCTTCCAACATTGTATTCAGCGGAAGGACTTTTTGGGTATTCCAGCAAATCAATTCATGGCTCACATTTCCGGATACCCGATAATAAAAAAGGAAATATTCTTTTTCGGTTAACTTCTTCAGAAAATCCTCTGTATAAACGCCGGAAGCAACCATTTTAGTTACTTCATGGTCGTTGGCAAACATGCCAATTTCCTTTTCCCTTTCCTGTATGTAACCTGTGATTTTTTTCTGAACTGTTTTTAGCGAAGCATTTGCCGACCAGTAATTGTCTACTACAAAAGAAATAGTGATGAGCCAGGCGGCAATCACCAGCAGGTAAATGTTTTTATATAAAAACTGGCCGATTGTAATTTTCTTTTGCAAAATGTTGCGGCTGCTAAATATTGGTTACGTTATTATTGGTGCTTGATGGAATTCCATAATGCATCCATTTCTTCCAGTGTCATGTCGTGCAGGAACCGGTTTTGATCTGCTGCCGCCGATTCCATCCTGGTGAAGCGTTCTATGAATTTTTTATTCGTGCGCTCCAATGCATTCTCGGCATCTACTTGCAAAAACCTTGCAAGATTTACCAGGGAGAAAAAAACATCCCCCATTTCATCTTCAATCCGGTCCTGATCACCTGCCACCATGACTTCTTTCAGTTCAGCGAGTTCCTCTTCTACTTTATCCCAAACCTGAGAAGTATTATCCCATTCAAACCCCACCTGCTTCGATTTTTCCTGTAGCCTGATCGCTTTTACCATTGAAGGAAGTGATGTGGGGACTCCGCCCAATACCGATTTTTTGCCCTCTTTCAGTTTTAGCTTCTCCCAGTTTTGTTTCACTTCTTCTTCGCCACTTACTTTTACATCTCCATAAATATGGGGATGCCTGGCAATCAGTTTATCACATACCCCATGAATAACCTGCTTTAAAGTAAACTCATTTTTCTCAGTACCAATTTTAGCATAAAAAACCAGGTGCAGCATAAGGTCTCCCAATTCTTCCCTGATCCCTTTCCAATCTGAAGCAGAAATAGCATCAGCCAGTTCATATGTTTCTTCAATGGTTAAGTGCCTGAGCGATTCAATGGTTTGTTTTTTGTCCCAGGGGCATTGTTCCCTGAGTTCATCCATTATTTTAACGAGGCGTAAAAAAGCGTTTGCCGTTTCCTGCATATCATCAGATTTTCAATAAAGAGAAAAATGTAAAAATGATAAACAATATAGCCATCACAAAAAGGTGAAGGATGTTTAATAAAATAAATTTCAACAAGGTCTTGCCATAGCCCTGTTGGTAAAATACTTTTAATGCGATGTATTCATATACAAAAATACCAATACCAATCAATGCAAACAACCAATCGAATAGCAACGAATCCCATAATTTCGAAATTTTCACGATCCCCATGATAGAAAGAAATGCAATGAACACGAATACATAAAAATGTATACTGAAGATAGCATGGCTTCCATAGAAATATTGCTTTCTGCGTATGTAAAGCAGCTTTAGGACCAGCGCAAACAAAGGGAGCGAAATAAACAACATCTGTGGAAATGTATGAACCAGTGTGCTTACAAAAGAACGGATGATTTCCTGTTGGTTGCTTTTGTACTTTTCATTCATCTCAATCTCTTTGTATATTAATGTACGCTCTACCCAATTGTGTTTTTTAATCCCTTTTGCCAGCAGGCTGTCGTATTCGGCTTTGCTTTTATATTTACTGGTAGTGAAATGAATCCCCTTAAGGCTGTTGATGCTGTCGACATACCGGTTAAAACCTTCCCTGTTAAGCACTTTACCCCCGGTAACTTTTTTGGAAAAATTGCTGAATGTAGCCGAATCCATGGCGTTGATCTCTGAGGGGCTTTTGCCGTTAACACTTACCTGGATCCTTTTCTGAGGATCGAACTGAAGGAAAAAAATCAGAAAGAAAAAAGCCGAAGTAAACACATACATCCTGATGGGGTTCAGGTAGCTGGCCCTTCTGCCGATAAAATACTCCATACTCAAAAAGCCGGGTTTTAAAACCAGGTATTTTAGGGTGCTGAAGAATTTCCCGTCGAAATGGGTAATATCCTTAAAAAAATGTGTCACCAGGTGCCAGGCCGATTCGAAAGTTTCGATATTTTCCTGCCCGCAAACATGGCAAAACCGCCC
>JBPOHG010000225.1:0-16640 GCA_052035835.1 Bacteroidota bacterium
GCAGGTAACGACGGGTATTTTGAAAAAGGAGGCTGAATTCCTCAACCGCCGTTTTTTTACTTTTCACCAAAAGCGCCGCCCTTACATCCTATTGAAGTGGGCACAAACCAGCAATCGGATGATCGCCGGGAAAGCAGGCCAACCCATTGCTATCAGCCATGCATACACGAACAGGCTGGTACATCGCTGGCGCAGCGAAGAAGCAGCCATCATGGTAGGCACACATACGGTAACCAACGACGACCCTTCACTTACCACCCGTTTATGGCCTGGAAAAAATCCATTGAGGATAGTTGTCGACAGGAAATTGGCGCTTCCATTATCCAGCCGGGTGTTTGATCCATCGGCGCCCACCATTGTGATGAATGAGATAAGGCCGGCCGATGGGCAGCCCAAACTGGTACAGTACGATGCTGCTGCCGGAATGATTCCCTCATTACTCGATTATCTCTACAAAAATGGGATAGCATCAGTCATCATAGAGGGCGGCACCAGGCTGCTGCAATCATTTCTTGATGCAGGCGTATGGGATGAAGCAAGGGTAATTACCAATACTTCCATGTTCATTGAGGATGGGATCCTTGCCCCCAATATCCAAGGCCTCCACCCCCGGCAATCATCCCAACTGCAGAAGGATACCATTGATTATTATTATAACCCTCACCAACTCCCATACTAACCCGCTTTATGGATGCATATTTTACCATCGAAAGGCCTGCAACAGCCGAATTCAAAGACCGGGGAAGTAGGTTTATTGCATTCGCTTTTCCAATTTCTAACACGGATGATTTCAAAAATCAGCTTCAAAAATTAAAAAAAGAGCATCCAAAAGCTGTGAACCATTGCTTTGCCTGGAGGCTGGGGTTAACGGGCGACCAGTTCAGGGTAAATGATGACGGGGAGCCTTCGGGTACGGCAGGCAAGCCAATACTTGCACAAATAGACAGCAAACAGGTGACGAATACTGCGGTGATCGTGGTTCGGTATTTTGGTGGCACTTTGTTGGGTGTCCCAGGCCTGATAAATGCGTATAAAACAGTAACATCCCTGGTATTGCAAATGGTACCCCTGGTAGAAAAACCCGTGTTGATTCTGTACAGTGTATTGTTTGATTATACGGCTGTAAATCAGGTGATGCAGGTTGTAAAACAGTTTCATTGCCAGGTACTTGAACAGGATATGCAGTTGTTTTCGCATATCAAACTCGGGATACCCAAAAACCGCCTCGAAGAAGTATTGTACCACCTCGGGGATATCCGCAACGTAGAACTGAAACAGATATTGTGATTGTGCAACAAAATATTTGATTACGAACGTGTTTTATTAACAATTTTTTCTAATTTTAACGTCTACTAACTGATTTTCGGTCACACTTTTTATAGATTAGATATGAGAAAACTTCTACTTACACTGAGTTTATTCAGTGTGTTCTTCGCTGCTAAGTCCCAGCAGTTGCATTTCATGAGTCAGTACCTTCAGCACAATTCCATGTACAATCCGGCAGCAGCAGGTATGGCTGAGCGGAATATGGTGGGTGTGTCTTACAGGAGTATGTGGTCTTCCTTCCCGGGAAACCCAAAAACGACCATGATTTATGGTGATTTTGAGTTGAAAAAATTGAAAGCAGGTTTAGGAACCTACATCTACCGCGATGAAACTGGCCCAACCAGCCGTACCGGTATCCAGTTGGCTTACTCTTATCACATCAAAGCCAGGAACGATAAAAGCAAATTTGGCATTGGGTTAGAACTCAGGGGCTTGCAATATGCTATTGACAAGAATAAACTTAGTGAATCATTGGGAAGCGACCCTGTGATTGGCAGCGCTGAAAATAAATTTGCCATTGATGCAGGAGCTGGTTTATACTGGACAAATTACAAACTCAGCGTAGGTGCTGCTGTTAGCCAGTTGATCCAATCTAAACTGAAACTGGCTGATGTACCCAATTCAAAACAGGGCGGAAAATTATACCGCCACTATAATTTCTCGGCAAATTATAAGTTACAAACAGGAGATGATATTTATATCATTCCAAATGCTATGATCCGTGTTATCGAAAATTCCCCCAGCGAATATGATTTTGGTGCGAGGGTAGATTTTCAGGATAAAATCTGGTGGGGATTGAACTGGAGGGTAAGGCAATTCTGGAGCCTGCAGGCCGGTGTTAAGATCCTTCAACGGGTTCGTGCCAGCTATTCTTATGATTACTATGTTTCTCCGATCAGTGTATTTACTTCCGGATCTGGTGCACATGAGATTGGATTGCAGTTTGAATTTAAAAAGAAATAATACCTTAATACATACTTTCATTTACACACAATAAGCTCACGCGATATGAGAAAATTTTACTGGATTGGTTTTTTCCTCCTGCTGGTTCTCACCAATCAATCAATTGCACAGAATAGCTTCTCGTTCAGTTGTTCAAAAGATACAACGATCAATGGCTGTGCACTTACCTGCATTACTCTAAAAGCAAAGATTCCAGATATCAGGTCTTCAACTTCCGACTATGTAATTAATCCGATGAGTGGCCCGGGTGGTTGTTATGCTCCTTATGTTTCTCCCGAAACTCCGGGCACGCCCAGTAACCTCACGGTAGATGATACCTATACTGCGGCTATTCCGCTGCCTTTCCCATTCCCATTTTATGATGATGCTGCATCCCCTTATTCATCTATGATCATTAGTACAAACGGGTTTCTGTCTTTTGATGTTTCAGAAGCAGGCAACTTTGCTCATTGGAGTATGACTCCTGGTAATGTTCCCAGCGTTGATTATGACCGTTCACTCGTAATGGGTGTGTTTCATGACCTCGACCCAAGGCCTTCTATTGGTACGTCACCAAATCAGCGTATCAAATATGAAGTGGTAGGTACAGCGCCCCATAGAAAAATGATTGTGAGTACTTATAAAGTTCCTTTGTTTAGTACGGCATGTAATGCGTTGATTGAAAATACCCACCAGATGGTTTTGTATGAAGGATTGGGAATTATTGAAGTGTTTGTAACCAGTGTTCAACCATGCCCGGGATGGAACAGTGGACGTAAAATGATCGGATTGCAAAACTTTAACCGCAATAAAGCGATCATGGCTCCCGGAAGAACAGCAACCGGCCCAGCCTGGGGTTCTGTGAATATGAATGAGAGCTGGCGTTTTGTACCGGCTGTTGGGCCCACTTTATATCGTTCAGTTGAATTATACGATCTCGCGGGTACATTGATTGCTACCGGAGATACCACCAGTATCGGAAACAATACGTTTGAAGTGGCTTTTCCAAATGTTTGCCCAACAGGAACTACCACATACGTTGTTAAATCTAAGTACGAGCAAATCAACAGTCCGGGTAACTTCGTTTTTGGAACCGATACCATTACTGTGATAGCTGCCAACCCGCTTTCTGCATCAGCCATTACCACCAATGCCACATGTGCTACATTGGGAATTGGTAGTGCAACCGTTACCGTTACTGGTGGAACAGGCCCTTACGAATATTCTGCTGATGGTGGTACCACCTGGCAGTCTTCGAATGTATTTAACCTGCCTCCCGGAACTTATACCATTACCTATCGTGAAGTTGGTAATACCTGCGAAGCAACTACAACTGTAACCATTGGTGCAGATCCCAACCTGGTTACCGGAACATTTGCGATCACCAATGTGGCATGTAACGGTGGTAATACCGGTTCAATTGTTATTACGGCATCCAATGGATCGGGTGTATATGAATACTCCAGTAATGGTGGAACCAGCTTCCAGTCAAGCAATACGTTCCCGAACCTTCCTGCCGGATCATATACCATTCGCATTCGCGACAACGCTGGTTGTTTCAGGGATACAGTTATCAATATTACAGAACCAACGGCCCTTGTAACCAGTGCAACAACAGCCAATGCAACTTGCTCTGTTACTGCTAACGGAAACATTACAGTAACGGCCAATGGCGGAACGACCGGTTACGAGTACAATCTTGATAATACCGGGTTCCAGTCTTCCAATGTATTCAGTGTATTTGAAGGTGCGCATACCGTCATTATCAGGGATGCCAATGGTTGTACTTCTACAGTAAACGTAACCGTTGCGCTTACCAATGACCTGTTCCTGCAAACACGTACCGATACAACCATTTGTTTTGGAGCATCTATAGCTCTTACTACCAATAGCAATGCAGCCAGTTATACTTGGTCGGGCGGAACCGGCTTAAGCAGCACAACAGCCGCCAGTCCGGTAGCTACGCCAACTGCTCTTGGTGCAAATACTTATACCGTTTCGGGAACACTGGGCCAGTGTACTAAAACCGACCAGGTAAGGATCAATGTAGAATCGCAGGTGAACGTTAGTGCCGGCGGAGATATTTTCGTGATCTCCGGCGAACAGGCACAATTGGTAGGAACTGTAACCGGCGCCAGTACTTACTTGTGGACTTCCAACCCGGTAGATGCCAATTTCAATGCAAATATCCTTAACCCGATAGTGAAGCCTGCTGTTACAACCAACTACACATTAACGGCCACCAATGCGATTGGATGTACCGCTTCAGATAACGTACTTGTTACCGTTATACCTTATTGCATTAAAGTGAAAAATGCATTTAGTCCAAACGGTGATGGCATCAATGATATCTGGCAGGTGTACGACCAGTTTGATTGTTTGAAAAATATCCGTGTTAGTGTATTCAACAGGTACGGAAGCAAAGTGTTTGAATCTTCAGACTACCGGAATGATTGGGATGGCCGTTATAAAGGAAAGCCAGTCCCCGACGGTACCTATTACGCAGTGATTGAGTTCAAACTCATTTCTGGCAAAACATTTACAACGAAAACAGATCTTACTGTTATCAGGTAATATAACGTATCAATTCGCCGGCCTCCTGAAAACCAGGGGGCCTTTTTTTTGAGTAATACTAACTTTTATGAATGTAGAAACGCTCAGGGTATTTGCTTTACAACTGGAAGGGGCAAACGAAGGTTTTCCTTTTGGGGAGGATGTGCTGGTGTTTAAAGTAAACAATAAGATATTTATGCTCCTGCCACTGAATGAACAACCGGTGCGTTTCAACTTAAAATGCGACCCCGAAAAAGCGATCGAACTCAGGGAACACTATCCCAACAGTGTTTTGCCGGGCTATCATATGAATAAAAAGCATTGGAATACAATCGTGATAGATGGGGAATTAAAATCAAGCCTTTTGAAAGAAATGATCACGGATTCCTATGAATTGGTGAAAGGAAAACCAGGCAGGAAGAAATAAATTTTATTTCGTTTCATATTTCCAGTTGCGCCCTTTTTTCTCAGCGATCCATTCAATGGCAGTTGTCATTCTTTTAAGACGGGTTTCTTCAGACTTTGCATCTGCTATCCAGTGAACATATTCTTTTTTGAAAGAGTAGGATGCGGCCTCAAAAACAGCCTGGGCTTTTTTATTCTTTTTCAATGCCGAAATAAAATAGTCTGGAATAACAAGTTTGGTTATGTCGGGTTTTGGTTTCGATGGCAGTTTAATTCCCTGTTCGTTCAGCAGCATGGCTTCTTTTAAATAAGCTTTCATTTTTTTGTCGGATGGGAGGTCTTTAAGAGATCTGATCCTGCCCAAATGCCCCATGGCTTCTTCCGACTGAGCCATTTCTGATAAGGATTTGTCTTTCATCAGCGTTGCTTTCCAGAAACCGAAAGCGCAATGTTCTTTAAAGGCGGCCATATGGCACATCATGTCATTTTTGTAATCGAAATGAGGGAAGCTCTATTTCATTTTTTCTTCTGTGTTTGGGCAAACCTCATGTACAAGGTCGCGGATATGCATTAGAATAGGTTTTGCGAAACCGGCTGCTTTTTCGATGTAAGCATCTATTTCTTTAATTTTCTTGCCCATGTTGAATTGCTTTCAGACATAAAAGTTAAACAGTTGCCATTTGAAAACAAAAGAAAACACACTCTTTATAATAAAATAAATAATTTTAACGGGTTATACAATAAGCCTACTGTCATATAATCGCAGGTTATGAAAAATATTACGCTTGTGTTGCTGTTGGTGGCTGTGATTGCCTTTGCATTCTACAAATTGGGAGTAAAGAATGGCAGCGCTGAAACGAAAACCGAAATTATTCAGAATGTTGGTGTGGTGAAGCAAATTGCAGAGCTTGCTTCGCTCCAGGTTTCGGGTGTAACCAACCTCAAGGTCACGAATAAAACAGGGGATGGTACCTGGGAAAAATTCAAGGGTTATTTTACAGAAAATACGATGATGCTTTCGTTGCCTTTTGATGCAAAGTATGGGGTTGACCTGTCTCAGGAGCAAATGAAAGTGGATACCAAATCGGGCAAAGTGAAAATCTATCTCCCTGCCTGCAAACTGTTGTCGATGCAATGGAGGTTAGATAAGATGCAAACGATGAGCCAGACAGGAATATTTGCTTCTGCTACCATGAATGATTTTGTAAAAGCACAAAAGCAATTGTACGATCAGGCTTTCAGCGGCTTGCAAACTAACAGCGGGTATATCAAACTGGCGCAGGAAAATATACGTTCCATCCTCAGCCGTTATTTTCAGCCATTGGGGTATGAGGTTGAGTGTGTATTTGGTTCCAAAAACACGAATCCGAAAGAATAACAAAAGCTGGTCGATCTCTTAGGGAAATATCGAAGTATATTTTTATATAATTAGAAAAAGTAAACAAAAAAATTCCCGGCACCAGGCCGGGAATTTCGTTTATACAATAACGTTATAAACCGTTGGGTCATTTAAAACTGTTGCTCACCACAAGGTCTTTGCTGCCGGGGGTATACACATAAAAACCTTCTCCTGTTTTGGCGCCCAGTTTTCCGGCCAGTACCATATTGGTTAAGAGTGGGCATGGGGCATATTTGGGGTTGCCGAAACCATCATGTAAAACCTTCAGGATGCTGTGGCAGGTGTCGAGCCCAATAAAATCGGCCAGTTGCAAGGGCCCCATGGGATGGGCCATACCAAGTTTCATGACGGTATCTATTTCTTCTACACCGGCTACGCCTTCAAATAAACTATAGATCGCTTCATTGATCATGGGCATCAGGATACGATTGGCGATAAACCCGGGGTAATCATTTACCGTGCAGGGGATCTTGCCCAGTTTTTTGCTGAGCTCAACAATCGTCATACTCACTTCTTTTGAAGTTGCATAACCATTGATGATTTCAACCAGCTTCATCACCGGAACAGGGTTCATGAAGTGCATGCCTATAACGAGTTCGGGCCGTTTGGTTACGGCAGCAATTTTTGTAATAGAAATGGAAGATGTGTTGGTAGCGAGAATACAACCAACGGGTGCATGTTCATCCATTTGTTTGAATATCTCCAGTTTCAGATTCACATTTTCTGTAGCAGCTTCTACTACCAGTGATGCATTTTTAACAGCATCGGCAACAGATGTGGCGGTAGAGATATTTTGAAGGGTAGCTTTTTTCTGATCTTCAGTAATGGCAGCTTTTGCCAATTGCCTGTCGAGGTTCTTCTCAATGGTGGCCACCGCTTTTTCGAGTTGTGCCTTGCTTACATCTATCAGTGTTACCTGGTATCCAGCTTGTGCAAATACGTGTGCAATCCCATTGCCCATGGTTCCTGCTCCAATGACACACACCTGTTGAATCATATCAGTCATGTTAGCTGTTTAATAATTTATTTGAATGCATTGAATCCGGTTACATCCATACCGGTAATGAGTAGGTGAATATCGTGCGTACCTTCATACGTGATAACGCTCTCGAGGTTCATCATATGGCGCATTACCGGGTATTCGCCTGTAATGCCCATACCGCCCAGCATCTGGCGTGCGTCCCTGCAAATGTTGGTAGCAACTTCACAGGCATTTCTTTTCGCCATGCTTACTTGTTGCGGCGTCACTTTACCTTCATTCATTAACACACCCAGTCTCCAGTTCAATAATTGTGCTTTGGTGATTTCGGTAACCATTTCAGACAGTTTTTTCTGCTGTAACTGGAAGCCACCAATTGGTTTTCCAAATTGGATCCTTTCCTTGCTGTAATTAAGGGCGGTATCATAACAATCCATCGCAGCGCCGATTGCACCCCAGGCAATTCCATAACGTGCTTTTGTTAAACAACCCAATGGGCCTTTTAAGCCTTTCACATTGGGGAGGATATTTTCTTTGGGCACTTTCACATTGTCGAATACCAACTCACCGGTAGCGCTGGCACGAAGGCTCCATTTTCCATGGGTAGTAGGTGTACTAAAACCTTCCATGCCTCTTTCAACGATCAACCCCTGGATCTCATTTTGTTCATTGCGGGCCCATACCACAGCCACCTGTGAAAAGGGGGCATTGCTGATCCACATTTTTGCACCATTCAGGATCACATGGTCACCGGCATCTTTAATATTGGTAAGCATGCTGCTGGGGTCGCTTCCATGATTGGGTTCGGTGAGCCCAAAACAGCCCAGCCATTCTCCACTCGCCAGTTTGGGCAAGTATTTATTTCGCTGTGCTTCGTTTCCGTATTGATAAATCGGGAACATCACAAGGCTGCCTTGTACCGATGCGGTTGAACGAACCCCGCTATCGCCACGTTCGAGCTCCTGCATCATGAGTCCGTATGAAATGTAATCCAATCCGCCGCCACCATATTGTTCGGGTACTGTTGGTCCAAAGCAACCCAGTTCACCCAACTGCTTTACAATTTGCTGCGGGAATTCGGCACGTTGCGCATAATCCTCAATGATAGGAGAAATTTCTTTTTTTACATAATTGCGAACACTCTCACGGATCAGTTTATGTTCTTCGGTTAAGAGTTCGTCTACATTGAAATAGTCGGGCGACTGAAAATTGTCTGTTTTGGCAGCCATAGCAAACGTTTGAATTTTTTAAATAAATGCAGTCCGGGTAGAATGATTTCGTCCATAAATACCTGTTTCCCGGAGCGCTGCAAATATAATCGCTATTTCCCGGAGGGAGGAATTTTAAACACTAAATTTGACTTCAACCCACTTTTTACCGGGTTCTGTTTAACTATATAGGAATTTAAAAGTCATATAATAAACTGATTATGATGAAGACATATAGGCTTCTTTTTGTATGCCTTATTTTGTTATACGCCTGTAAAAAAGATTCTACTAACAGCAGCACCAATCCGCCTCCCAATCCCGTAAACCCCGAACAGTACTATTTTCCTCCGCTTACCGGGGATACCTGGGCCACCAAATCTGCAGATACCATTGGCTGGAATGCGACCCTGCTGCAATCGGCCTTTGATTACGCCGGTACCAAAAACAGCTTTGGGATGATGATCCTCCACAACGGCCGCATTGTTAAAGAGCAATATTGGAATGGCTGGACGAAAGACACCCGTTATTATATTGCTTCTGCAGGAAAAAGTGTAGTTGCCTTGCTTACCGGCATCGCCCATCAAAACGGATGGATCAACATCAATAATAAAACGGCTGATTATCTTGGTACAGGCTGGACAAGTATGACGCCTGAAAAGGAAGCGTTGATAACTATTAAGAACAACCTCAGTATGACCACCGGCCTGGAAGACAATGTACCCGATGATAATTGTGAAGATCCGGCCTGTTTGATCTATAAATCAGATGCAGGTACCCGATGGGCCTATCACAATGCGCCTTACCGATTGTTACAGGATGTGCTGGCCAATGCAAGTGGGAAAACCTTTAACCAGTTTGCAAAAGATGAATTGTTTAATAAGATCGGGATGCCCAATAGTGTATGGATCAATAATGTGATGTGGTGTACCACCCGTGAAGCAGCTCGTTTTGGTTCACTGGTTTTGAAGAAGGGAAAATGGGACAATACAACATTGCTGGCCGATCAGAATTACTTTAATGCCATGACCAATAGTTCACAAGCGTTGAACAACTCATATGGGTACCTGTGGTGGCTGAATGGAAAATCTTCGTTTATGGCTCCGGGTTTGCAAACTGTTTTCCCCGGTAGCCTGGTTTCCAATGCTCCGGCAGATATGATCATGGCATTGGGCAAAGACGATAAAAAAATATATGTGGTACCCTCATTAAATGTTGTGGTCGTTCGGCTGGGTGATGCAGCCGGAACCACCACACTCGGGCCCTCCAGTTTCGATAATGAACTTTGGGCCCGATTAAAAGCAGCATTGGGTTATTGAGCCGGATTTTGTATATTGTTTATTATTGATTCAATGAATTTCCAGGTATGAAAAATATTCTTCTATTAATGGCTGGCATGCTGTTTCTAACAACAGTGAATGCACAGGACCATTCATCCACAAATGAAAAAATCCCACCGGAAAACCAGATTGAAAAATACTGGTTTGTGATGATCAGGACAGGCCCCAAAAATGATTTCGATTCTGCAACAAGGAGCCATCTTTTCAAAGGGCATATGGATAATATCAAACGACTCTATGATGAAGGCAAATTGAAAGTAGCAGGGCCGTTTGATAAAAATGACTTGCAGTGGAGAGGCATATTTATTCTTGATTGTGCTACAAAAGAAGAAGCAGAAAAACTGGTTCAATCTGATCCGGCCATCGCAGCGGGTATTTTTTCCGTTGACATAGTTCCCTGGTATACAAGCCCGATTGGGAGTTTTATAAAAGGTAAACCTGCGAAAGCAAAACCCTGATGAAATATTTACAAAAAATCAGGGTATTGATTGTTTTCTTCATGGTTTCACTTATCCTGAGCGGCATCACGGCATTTCCGGTAGAAACAGAATTGAAATGGTTGCTCAATCATCCTGGTTTAATCCCAGGCTTTATGATGAACTGGTTGCAGGATTGTTACCTGGCCATCAGTGAAACGAATTCAACATATCCCATGCTGGCATATGGATACGACTGGCTGGCATTTGCTCATATCGTAATAGCTATGGCCTTTATTGGCCCATACAGAGACCCTGTAAAAAACAGCTGGGTAATCGATTGGGCTATCATATCATGCATGGCAGTTATTCCGCTGGCAGTTATTGCAGGGCCTGTAAGAAAAATTCCCGTCTTTCATATTTTGATTGATTGTAGTTTTGGTGTCATCGGTTTGATACCGTTACTAATTTGCCGCAAATGGATTCAGCAACTAAAAACAACCACATGATTACTTACCTGGCATTGGGAGACAGTTACACAATAGGAGAGCAGGTACCCATTTACGATAGTTTCCCCTACCAGCTCGTGCAGCTACTGCGTAAACAATCTATTCAAATGGCTGCAGCGGAAATTGTGGCTAAAACCGGTTGGACGACCGATGAGCTGGCAGCAGGTATTCGTAGCCAGCAATTAATGCCTGCCTACGGATTTGTAACCTTGCTCATTGGCGTAAATAACCAGTACAGGGGGCGTGATGTTGAAGAATACAAAACAGCATTTCAGCAATTGTTAGAACAGGCCATTGACTTTGCGCAAGGTGATCGGAACCGTGTTTTTGTAATCAGTATTCCCGATTGGGGCGTAACGCCATTTGCAGCAGAAAGGAATGCAAATGAAATTGCCTTGCAAATAGATTCCTACAACAATGCCTGCCGGATCATTACAGAAAGCCTGCATTGTGATTATACAGATATCACTACTGCTCAAAGGACAGATGGTAGGAATCCTGATTTCCTTGCAGCAGACGGGTTGCATCCTTCCGGCAAGGAGTATGCGAAATGGGCAACCCTGCTTGCTCCAAAAATAGCCGCTGTAGTAAAGTAGGTTATTTGTTTTTCCTGAAACGCTCCCCAATAACATTGAGCTCTTCTTCTGTTAATGAAGATGTTTTCTTAAGTATGGCAAGAAAAGCAGCAATTTCATTTTCCTCGGCAGGGCAGCCCATACTTTCCCCGGGGGTATTCTTGTCTTGCCCCTCTTTTCGGATATAACTATCGGCCAGCAATTGGCCATTTTTATCCATGATGATCCAGAAGGGGAGGCCTGCAGGTTCGCCATGGTATTTTTTTCTTACCAGGTCGGCACCCTTGTTTTCGAGGTGCTTGTTGGTTTTGTCTTCATCCACTGTTAAATGTGTGACCACGTAATGGCTTTCAAATAATTTTTTGCAGGACGTATCATTGATGGAAGCATCCATTTTATGGCACCAACTGCACCAACTGGCCTTAAAAATAATGAGCACATTCTTTTTTTCTTTAGCGGCCTTGGTATAAGCGGCTGCCAGTACTTTTCCCGATGCAGGGGCAGGAGATTGTGCGGTCACTCCTGCATAAGCAAACAGGAAAAAGGGGATGGAAAATAAAAAGGAACGTAACTGATTCATGAGTATATTAAAGAGGGTATTGGTTATAAATAAGTTTTCATTTCTGCCTGGTACTGACAGGCGATTTCCCTTGCTTCTGCAGCAAATTGCTCACCATTGCCCGCAAAGATGATGGCCCTGGAAACATTCACGAGTAACCCTACATCTGTATTGATGCCGGCTGTTGAAACTTCTGAAAGGCTCCCTCCCTGGAATCCAACACCAGGCACCAGCAGGAAATGATCGGGGATGATGCTGCGGATATGTGCCAACTGGCTGGCTTGAGTAGCGCCTGTAACAAACATAAGGTTATTGATACTGCCCCAGTTGCTGACCTTTTCAATTACCTCTTCATATAAAAAGCGGTTACCCGTTCCTGTTTGTTGCAATGGCAATAGTTCAAAATCATGGGCCCCTTTATTACTGGTAAGCCCTAATACGATCGTCCATTTATTTTCGTATTCGAGGAATGGCCGGATGCTGTCCTCTCCCATATATGGGGCTACTGTAATGGCATCGAAGGGGATTGTTTCAAAAAAAGCTTTTGCATATTGCGATGAGGTATTGCCGATGTCCCCTCTTTTGGCATCTGCAATTTTTAAATGGGTAGATGGGATATGAGCTACCGTCGCTTCCATAATTTCCCATCCTTTAGTACCCTGCGCTTCATAAAAGGCCGTGTTGATCTTGTAGCTCACACAAAGGTCTTTTGTTGCATCAATGATGGCTTTGTTAAAATCAATGATGCCGTTGGGTTTTCCTTTGAGATGCGTTGGGATTTTGGTTGGGTCGGTATCCAATCCAACACATAAGTAAGATTGTTTGAGCCTTATCTGTTCTACCAGGATATTTCTATGCATGATCGTTTAATGGATTCTTTTTTTCATTTCTGCTGCAATAAATACATCGCCGGGAAGTTGCCTGCTTTCGAGTTTAGCAATGATAGAATGTTGATCATTGATATGCCTGTTTTGGCTCAATTTGAAAACGCTTTCCATGGTTTGTACTTCAATACTAAAACCGGCGATGGCCTTCATCATTTGTTGTTTGTAATCATCCGGGATATTTTCGAATGATGCAGGTGTTCCCGTACCAATATACTTATCAGTGATATTTTTAATGGCTTCATACGTACCCAGCTCGCCTGTGAAATGTATGAGTCCTTTTACCTGTACAGTCATATAATTTACGGTACTGCCCTGTTGGGGGTTTTCATACCATCCTGCATTGATGTAAGCATGCGGGCTCTGAAACAACACCAGCACATGGTTGTTTTGCTCAAATGCCAGGTGATGGCTTGTTTTTCTCATCATGTGCCCTTTCAGCAGGATCTTTCCATCTTGTTCAGTAATCTCCAGCGGAAGTTGAGTTGCCTCAGGGAATCCTTTGCCCATCCCAATCACCGTTGCAAAGGAATGTTGCTGCATAAATTCCAGCATTTTATTCCTGTCATGTTCGGTAAAATGAGCCATTTTATACATGGTTGCCTGTATTATGAATGATTGCTGATTCTATGTAAAATCATTTGTTCTACCTCTTCACTGTCCCATTTTTCGTTTATGCCTTCGAGTTGCATTACTTCGTCCATGATCGCTTGTTGTGCGGTGCCGCGTTGAAGGGCATCGCTGTAACGAACATCCGGACTGAACGTCACCAGGCTGTATGCAGGCGTCCATTTCTCGGGGTATTTGCTGCTGAACCTTGCTTCAATTTTTTTCTGGAGCAGGAATACCGGGTCGGCTACTTTATCCCTCATTTCAATAAAATTATTAAGTGCAAGGTCTGCTATGGCATCCCCGTCGGGCTTACGCAATACCTGGTATTCGTGTAAAATGCTGGCCCAGTCTTCCCCGTATTTATCCATGAGGCTGTTCAATACATGGCAATCTTCAAAACCACAATTCATGCCCTGCCCGAAGAAGGGAACAATGGCATGCGCCGCATCTCCAATCAGTGCAAAACGATCATTGCGTACCCAGGGGCTGCATTTAACAGTAACAAGAGAAGACGTGGCATTTTTGATAAAATCTTCTTCCAAACCGGGCATGAGTGCCGATGCATCGGGGAAAGTCGCATTAAAAAATTCACGTGCTTTTTCTTTTGTATCCAGCGATGCGAAAGAAGGAACCCCTTCAAATGGGAAAAACAAGGTGCATGTAAAACTACCATCCGTATTGGGCAGTGCAATGAGCATATAATTGCCGCGTGGCCATATATGCAAAGCATTTTTTTCTATAAGGAAACTGCCATTTTCTCCTGCGGGAATGGTAAGTTCTTTATATCCGAAGTCGATATAGTATTGCTGATATTGAAAACGGTCGTGTTGTAACTGGTGTGTGAGCCTGGCAGCGGAAAATGCCCCGTCACTTCCAAAAATCAGGTCCTGTTTAACTGTCTTTTGCTGTTGAGTGGCAGTATTCGTAAACTGGATCTCATTGGTTTGAAAATTGATATGGTCGCAACGTTCTTCAAAATGAATAGTGACATTGTTTCTTTCGGCGAGGTCCATAAGCCGGCAATTAAGTTCGCCCCTCGAAACAGAATTGATGTATTGCCCTTCTTTCCCGTAAGCCTGGAATGCCGAACTGCCATCTACATGATGTAATTGCCGGCCATGCATGGGTATTGCAATCTTTCGGATATCATCCATGATCCCAACTTCTTCCAATGCCCTGATTCCACGGTCACTCAATGCAAGGTTAATTGACCGGCCTGCACTGATCATTGTTTTACGCATATCGGGCCTGCGTTCATACACCGATACCGAATAGCCTCTTTTGGATAAATATATTGAAAGCAGTGAGCCAACAAGCCCTGCACCAATGATTGTGATTTCTTTTTTCATGATTGATTAATTTATCTGCCGGCAAGAACCGTACGAATGATTTCGCCAAATCGGAAAACGTCTGAAAAACTATTGTATAACGGTACCGGGGCCACGCGAATTACATTCGGCTCCCTCCAGTCGGCAATCACTCCCTGCTTCAATAACTCGTCAAATACTTTTCTTCCGTCCTTTAACATGAGCATAGAAACCTGGCAGCCTCTTTCAGGATCATTTTCCGGCGTAATGATTTCTATAGCTTTATCCGCTAAAGAGAGGTTGATTTCTTTTAGAATGTACATCAGGTAACTGCTCAGCTCTTTTCCCTTCTTCACCAGGTTGTGCATGCCAGCTTCTTTGAATATATCCAGCGAAGCTTTGTGTGCCGACATGCTAAGTACGGGTGCATTGCTGAGTTGCCAGCCTTCTGCAGTAGGAATGGGAACAAATTCCTTTTCCATTTTAAACCTGTTTTCTTTGTCATGCCCCCACCAGCCGGCCAGGCGGGGAATATTTTTTTCAGCGAGGTGACGCTGATGGATAAACGCACCTGCAACGCCACCCGGGCCGCTGTTCAGGTATTTGTAAGAACACCAGCAGGCAAAATCAACGTTCCAGTCATGCAATTCTAATGGTATATTCCCTGCAGCATGGGCAAGATCGAAACCACACAGTGCGCCTGTCATTTGTGCTGCTTTACAAATAGATTGCATATCAAATACCTGCCCGTTGTAATAATTCACTCCTCCAAACAATACCAAGGCCGTTTCATTCCCGTGTACCTGTATTGCTTCCAGGATATCTTCCTTCAGGATAACATGCGATCCTGGCCTGGGCGCTACTTCTATGATGGTACTGGCTGGGTCATACCCATGCAGCAACACCTGTGAATGAATAGCATATTGATCGGAAGGGAAAGCTTTGGCTTCACATATGATTTTATAACGTTTAGGGGTAGGCCTGTAAAAACTGATCATCAGCAAATGCAGGTTTACTGTTAGCTGGTTCATCACCACTATTTCTTCCGGTAAGCCACCTACAATACCTGCCAGTAAATCGGGAAACAATTCATGGTAACTCACCCATGGATTGGCTGCATGAAAATGCCCTTCAACGCCATAGTTGGCCCAGTCTTCCAGTTCATTGAGCACATAATCCTGTGTGGTTTTTGGTTGAAGCCCCAGGGAATTCCCGGTGAGATAAATACTTTCTTTTCCGTTGATCAGTGGGATATAAAATTTTTCCCTGAAATGTTTTAGGGTGTCCTGATCATCCAGAAATGCAGCATACTCAGCTGTATTTTTAAACTTCAGGCCTATTCCTGTTTTTGTTTCCATTTTTTTGTGTTGATCAGTCTAGCGTTGCAATTACTTTTAATTCAATGGCAATAGGGGTGGGCAGGCTTTTTACTTCCACAGTGGTGCGGCAAGCCTCCACTCCTTTAAAATAATCCCCATAGACTGTATTGTAAAGGGGAAAATCTTTTTTCATATTGGTAAGGAATACGGTTACGTCGATGATTTTATCCCAGCTACTGCCGCTGGCTTCCAGTACTGCTTTTACATTTGCAAATACGGAGTGGCATTCGGCTTCAATATCATAGCGGAT
>JBPOHG010000142.1:0-1842 GCA_052035835.1 Bacteroidota bacterium
CAGTAGTTGCTTCGATGTTTGGATACGACACCATTGAAGAACCTGGTTTTCTCGTAAGAGTAGTCAAGGCTCGTGGCGTGATTGTGGCGTATGATTGTGTGGGTTATGGAGTGCTTAGCTTTTGGGCGGCATTTGTATTAGCCAACAAGTTGCTATTAAGAAAAAAGCTGAGCTGGCTTTTTGCTGGTTTGATTTTGTTATGGTTGATCAATGTTGCAAGGATTGGGCTATTCCTGGTGGCGATAAATAAAGGATGGGCAATGCCTCTCGGGCTCGACCATCACACATGGTTTAATATTTTTGCCTACGGAGCCATTTTCCTGATGATTTATTATTTCGATAAGCGTACAAGGAATACAGGCAACGATCGGGCCTCTTAATTTTTTTAATTTAAAATACCACACATAAAGCATGATTATTGTTGGGATTAACGCTTACCATGCCGATTCCTCGGCCGCTATTTTTATAAACGGTGAAATGGTAGCTGCAATTGAAGAAGAACGTTTCAGGCGAGTGAAACATTGGGCAGGGTTTCCCTCATTGTCTATCGCATTTTGTTTGAAAGAAGCCGGTATTTCGTGGAAACAGGTTGATTATTTCGCCATTGGCAGGGACCCGAAGGCAAAGTTCATGAAAAAAATAATGTACCTGCTTTCAAATCCATCGGGAAGTATTGCCGCAGTAAAGGACAGGTTGGCCAATAGCAAAAAAGTTAGCAGTATAGAAAAAGAATTGGCTGTTGCTTCAGGCCTTCCGGAAGAAGCATTTGAAGGGAAAGTAAAAAACATTGAACACCATCGCAGCCACCTGGCATCTGCTTTTTTTGCCTCTCCATTTGAAGAAGCTGCCTGTTTATCAATAGATGGTTCTGGCGACTTCAGCACAACAATGACGGGAATTGGTAAAGGAAACCATATTGAAGTTTTAGCATCGGTTGATTTTCCTCACTCCGTTGGCATTTTTTATACAGCATTTACTCAATTACTAGGCTTCCCGCATTATGGGGATGAATATAAAGTAATGGGAATGGCTCCATATGGCGAAGCAAAATATGTAGATAAGATCAGGGACGTAATACAACTCACCGATGATGGTTTGTTTAAGTTAAACCTTCAGTATTTCAGGAAAGGTACATCCGGCGTTATCTCGTATGGTGATGATAATATCCCGGTGGTAGCACCCATGTTTAGCGACTATATGGTTGAGAAATTTGGGCCGCCTCGAAAAAAGGAGGAGCCTTTAGAGCAATACCACAAAGACCTGGCTGCTTCTGTGCAGCGAATGACCGAGCTCACAATATTTCACTTGCTCAACCATCTGCAAAAAAAGACTGGGTTAACGGCTGTTTGTATAGCAGGTGGGGTAGCCCAAAACAGTGTGGCCAATGGTAAAATCACGAGGAATACTGGGTTTAAACAGGTGTATATTCCTTCCGCTGGGCATGATGCAGGAATTTCAATGGGGGCGGCATTGTTTGTACAACATGAATTGCAGCAAATGCCAAGGCAGGCCCCTATCTATTCGGCGTACACAGGAAGCCGTTATACAAATGCAGAAATTAAGGCGTTGTTAGATGCCAAAAGTATCAGTTATACCGAACTGGAAGATGAAGCTTTGTATGAGGTAATTACCGATTGCCTCGTAAATGGCGGGGTTGTAGGATGGATGAACGGAAGGGCTGAATTTGGCCCCAGGGCATTGGGTGGGAGGTCTATCATCGCCGACCCTCGTAGAAACGATGCCAAAGAAATTTTAAATGCAAAAATTAAACGAAGAGAAAGTTTTCGGCCCTTCGCACCTTCCATTTTGAAAGAATACGTGAAGGATTATTTTGAATTGGAT
>JBPOHG010000111.1:0-2061 GCA_052035835.1 Bacteroidota bacterium
GCAGGTCCCATTTTTCAAACACTTCCAACACGGATTTCTCCATCCCCTTTTTCACTACCAGCAACATGCGTTCCTGGCTTTCGCTCAACAACAATTCCCAGGCTTTCATACCCTGTTGCCGGGTGGGTACTTTATCGAGGTGTATGATCATGCCGCTATTGCCTTTGGCGCTCATTTCGGCAGTTGAACAAATAATTCCTGCGGCTCCCATATCCTGCATTCCAGCAACAGCGCCTGTTTGAATGACTTCCAAACATGCTACCAGTAACTTCTTTTACTCAAACGGGTCTCACACCTGTACATCCGACAGGTCTTCTGCACTGTCTTCCGTAATTTCTGCGCTGGCAAATGAAGCCCCTCCAATACCATCCTTACCGGTAGCACTTCCAACAAAAAAAACCGGGTTGCCTTCCCCTTCTGCGGTAGCAGAGACTGTTTCCCCGTTTTTCACAATGCCTACGCTCATGGCATTCACTAACGGGTTGGTATAATAGCAGTTTTCAAAATAGATCTCTCCGCCCACGGTTGGTACTCCGAAGCAATTGCCGTAATGGCCAATTCCATGTACAACACCTGCCAACAGATGCTGGGTTTTGCTGTCGTTTAAATTCCCAAACCGAAGTGAATTAAGCGAAGCAATTGGCCTCGCCCCCATGGTGAAAATATCCCTGTTGATACCACCTACACCAGTTGCAGCCCCCTGAAATGGTTCAATAGCTGAAGGGTGGTTATGCGATTCTATTTTAAAGACAACCCCATAACCATCGCCAATATCCATCAGCCCGGCGTTTTCCTCACCTGCTTTCACCAGCATTTTCTTCCCATCCCTTGGCAGTGTTTTCAACCATTTAATGGAATTTTTATAACTGCAATGTTCGCTCCACATGCCACTAAAAGCGCATAGTTCGGTAAAATTGGGCGTGCGGCCGAGCTTCGTTTGTATGAGTTCAAATTCTTCTTCAGTAATCCTTAATTGTGCGGCTGTATGTGCTGTAATTTCCATGTGTAGTAAAAAAGAGGGATGATGCCGCAAAGTTACTAACTGGCCAAGTTAATAGCAGATGAGGTTAGCAAATATTTTAACTAACTTCCCACATTCAAAAAAAGACCCCTTTGTTTTACCTCCTTTTTATTATTTATTTTTCATTGGCTGTTGGTTGCCTGCTGCGTATGGGGTTTGTAAAAAACAGCCAGCTTAGTAAGGGAACCATAGCAGGTTTGTTTAGTTTAAAAATACTTGCAGCCATTGCATTGGGCTGGATTTCTCAACACTATTATCCCAACAACGATTATTGGGGGTTGAATAAAGAGGGCGCCATCGAACACCAGTTGCTTCTGAATGATCCAGGAGAGTTTTTTAAGAGCCTTTTCAGATCTCCGTACCAGGATAGCTATGGCGGTTTTTTCAATTCCATTGGTTCGTTCTGGAATGATATCCGCGATAATATTATTATTAAAATCATTGCCCTCCTTCATTTCATTTCGGGCGGGAATTATTATATCAACAGCCTGCTATTAAATACCATTGGATTCTTAGGGCATATCGCATTTTTCAGGGTGTTCATCCATCTTTACCCGAAAAAAAAATGGCACATCATTATTGGGTGCTTTTTACTGCCCTCAACACTTTATTTTTCTTCAGGCATCCACAAAGACCTGATGGTATTTACTATGTTGGGTTTTTATTGCTATGCACTTTATTTTCTTGTAGTTCAAAAAAGCTGTTATAAAAAATGGGGAGTGTTGCTCCTGTCTTTTGGCAGCCTATTATTGATGCGCAATTTTGTAGCAATTGCTTTATTACCTGCATCCGTTGCCTTTTTAATCAGCATGAAAACCCAATGGCGGTTTTGGGTGCCGTATTTGATGGTATATATAAGTATTGTTGCACTTGTATTTCTGCTCGAAAAAGCCGTCCCCTCTTTTCTACCACTAAAAGTTATAACACAGAAGCAAAGCGATTTCCTGGATCTTCCGGAAGCGGCATCGCAACTCCGGGTAACCAGGTTAGAACCCAATACAGCTAGTTTTATCAGCCATTTCCCCCGGGCTGTAAACCAT
>JBPOHG010000092.1:0-2726 GCA_052035835.1 Bacteroidota bacterium
GTATTTACTGGGGCATTTCAGCAGGATGTCTTTGCATTCGAAATGATCCTTTTCCATTTTTCCTTTTAATACAATGCGTTCGCTTTTCTCGATATCGGTAGGTTTGCTGTTGTGGTACACCACTTTGGTACGCCCGCCCAAACTGTCTATTGCATAAAACGCAACATAATTGGGGTTGTTTACCGGATCGTATTCTATTGGCTGAGATTTGTCGAGTTTTGCAATCAGGTGTACAAATTTCCCTTGTTTCTGTTTAGCCGAATCTATGGTATCATAGGTAGAAAAATCAACAGAAAAAACCAGCAATCCTACAATCAGTGCAGCAATTCCTACGAGGATGATGATATGTGTCCTTTTCATGTTACAGGTTTCTGCGCAAAGTTAATCCAATTCGGGTTCAGAAAGGTGGAGAATTCCATTTTTTGCGTATTTGTGAAACTATTTCTTCAATTATCTTTGCGGGATATTTTTAATGAACCGTCATGGCAGATCTCTCTAATTTTGATCCAAACTCTGTTGGAAACCCTAATAACAATATTTTCGGACTCCCATTCACTGAAGAAGAAGCCCGCCTGGTGATTTTACCCATCCCTTGGGAAGTGACAGTAAGCTACAATGCAGGCACGGCAAGGGCTCCCGAGCATATTTTTACAGCATCGCTGCAGGTAGACCTATTCGACCCCGATTATAAAGATGCCTGGAAACAGGGCTTTTTCATGCGCAGTACCGATAAAAAAGTACTCATGAAAAGCGATTACCTGCGCAAGGAAGCCGAATTGTATATCAATTATATTTCACAGGGGGAGGTGGTAGACAACAATAAGTTTATGTGCAAAACACTCAAAGAAATCAACCAGGGAAGCCTTTTCCTGAATGACTGGGTGTATCAGCAAACCAAAGAACTATTAGAGAAAGGCAAATTGGTAGGCTTATTGGGCGGGGATCATAGTACGCCTTTCGGTTATATGAAAGCAATTGGCGATATCTATCCCGAATTTGGCATACTTCAAATTGATGCCCATTGCGACCTGCGTAAAGCATACGAAGGGTTTAATTATTCACATGCTTCCATCATGTACAATGCATTGGAGCAAATCCCTGCTTTGAAGAAACTGGTGCAAATAGGGATCCGGGATTTTTGTGAAGAAGAACTCGATTATATCAAAAACAGCCATGACCGTATTTCCACTTATTTTGATAAAGACATTAAGGAAAGGCAATTTGAAGGATTTACCTGGAAGCAAATGGTGGAAGAAATGATCAGCACGCTTCCGCAGCATGTGTTCATTAGTTTTGATATTGATGGGCTCGATCCAAAGTTATGTCCGCACACAGGTACCCCTGTACAAGGTGGTTTTGAAACGGAACAGATTTTTTACATGTTCAAAAAATTATTGCAAACAGGGCGTAAGATTGTTGGGTTCGACCTCAATGAAGTAGGGGTGAGCCACAACGAATGGGATGAAAATGTGGGTGCCCGTGTGTTGTATAAACTTTGCAACATGCTAACGGTTAGTAATACCAGCAATGAATAATTCCATATTCAATATTATATTACCCAATGAGAAAGCGGCCACTTACAAAGTGGTCACTTTTATTGTAAGCCTGGTTAATACATCTGTTTTTGCATGGGTGTATTTTAACAGTACCGCGTCAAATACCGGCAACATCATTTTGATTGCTTTGCTGCTGAATGTTTTTTCAGTAGGCATGCTGTTGTATGAGCATTTCACTAAGAAGAGAACCGCTTTTCGGGTGGAGCTTGTTTTTATCATCAGCGCTGTTTGCTGGTTGATAGCAGGTAAATGGCTGGTGACTATTTTTTTATTGATGTTCGCATTGCTGGGGTTTTACACCAATCGCCCCCTGTTGGTACTGGTAACGGAAGCGGGTGTTCGCTATCCTGCATTTCCGCCACAACATTTCCAGTGGCAGGAGATTTCAGGTATCATGCTCAAAGATGATGTACTTACGATCGACCTCAAAAACAACCGCTTTATACAGATAACGCTAAGTGCACTCGAAAACCCCGGGCTGTCTGAAACGGCTTTTAATTCATTTTGTGCAACGCATCTTGTTGAAGGGCAGGTTTAGTGAACCCGCCAGGCTTACAGGTTGCTGGAGCGCCCAGCCTGCACCCAACCCATAGTTCACACGAATTGTTTAATTTTGCAGCAATGCAAACACTCACCGAATCGCCATATCTTTTGTATTCAGACGGGCAGGGAAATATTTACGAAGACACGAGTTTGTACGTTACCGGCCGTAGTGGATGGGACGCACTTCCCATACCAGCGGAGGAATGGATAGAATTACCCGAGGGTGGGCAGCTCTACGAACTTCCTGGAAGAAGGGGGATTGGCATTGACGTAGAAACAGGCGAGATGCGTTTGTGTGAAAAAGGCTGGGCAGTAGCGGCTTTCATTCCACCTGCTTATACGGGCTTATACATGGCCGCTTATGAAACATTGCCCGATGCACCAACTCTTCCATTGTTTTGTTATACTGCAGCAGGATGGCTCAATGAACAGTTGTATGTAACAGCCGTAAGAATTGAAAAAGACATCCGTCAGGAATGTGCCGGATATGACCAGGATCAAATTCAACAGGGGCACGACCGGCTCCTGCATGCATATCCGCACAACCGCTTGGTGAAACACCTCATGGATAATTGCTGCATGACGTATACTTGTCCGGCTGCCAGAAACCTTGCACTCGGCAGATGG
>JBPOHG010000291.1:0-5101 GCA_052035835.1 Bacteroidota bacterium
AAAAAAGTTGGGCCTGGGTAGAAACCCTGGCCCGTTTTTAATCCGTACCCTATGAAAACTGGTGCTAATTTACAGTGTACTTTTTACATATACAAGATTTTTTTTTGACCTTCGTTTGATCGTTCTCTAAAGCTTTTACACCGCAAACGTTTGAGGAACTTACATGGATCCTTTCAACAAACAGCCAATGATATGTTGATAATAGATACACATTGCCATCTTTATACGAGTGAATTTCAGGATGATATCAGCCAGGTGATAGACAGGGCTATCATGAATCATGTAGAACGTTTTTACCTGCCCGCCATAGATAGTGACTCAACCGCTGCAATGCTGGCGCTGGAGGCTTTATTTCCGGGGCGATGTTTTGCCATGATGGGTTTACATCCCTGTTCTGTTAAGGAAAATTTTGAGGCCGAACTCGACCTTATAAGGGATTGGTTTTCAAAAAGGGCTTTTATTGCCGTGGGGGAGTGCGGACTGGATTTTTATTGGGATAAAAGTTTTGTTCAGCAACAGTACCAGGCCCTGGATGCCCAGATACAACTGGCTTTACAATATAAAGTTCCCATTGTGCTTCATACCAGAAATGCCACCAGGGAAACCATTGATGTGGTTAAACCCCACATTCATAAAGGCCTAAAAGGGGTGTTTCATTGTTTTGGCGGCAGTACCGAAGAAGCCAGGGAAATCATTGATATGGGCTTTTACATGGGGATTGGCGGGGTAGTTACCTATAAAAACTCCGGGCTGGCAGCATTGCTGAAAATTACCGGTCTATCAAATGTTATCCTCGAAACAGATGCACCTTATCTTTCTCCCGCTCCTTTCAGAGGTAAACGAAATGAAAGCAGCTATTTAAAGCATATTGTTCAAAAAATCGCGGAAGTTACCCATCAAACAGACATAGAAATTGCTGCTATTACAACCAGCAATGCAGAAGCCCTTTTTGGAAAGCGTTAATCTAAAAAGGCTTAGGCTGAAGATCAGGGATTTTCTTATTCAATACTGAATGAATGGCGGAGACGGCGAGATTCGAACTCGCGATACAGTTTCCCGTATACACACTTTCCAGGCGTGCTCCTTCAACCACTCGGACACGTCTCCGTAATATTTGTAAGATCATTTCAGGGGGTAGTGGTTACCATCCTGGCGGGGGGCAAATGTACAGCTAAATGCCATTAATAAAAAATCATTCAAGTACCTTTTCCATTTGCATACTACGTGAACCTTTTACCAGGATAAGGGCATCTGTATATCCCTGCTCTTTGAACCAGTTGGCTGCATTACCGGCATCTGTAAAAAATAGATGGTCGCCCGGCAGGTTCCCGAAAGATTGTCCAACCAACACAACCTTTTCCCATTGATAACCATGAATTAGTTTTACCAGGTGAAGGTGCTCTGCTTCGCTTTCATTCCCCAGTTCCATCATCGCACCCAGCATCAGTACTTTCTTTGTTCCGGGCATTTGAGCAAAATTCTCGATAGCTACTTTCATACTGCTTGGGTTTGCATTGTATGCGTCGAGGATGATGGTATTTCCATTTTTAGAGATGAGTTGCGACCGGCTGTTGGAAGGTTGGTAAGATTCCAGAGCCGATTTAATATTTCTTTCTGGTACGCCAAAATGCTTCCCGATGCAAACAGCCGCCAGCACATTGGGCAGGTTATATCCTCCTACCAGTTGGGTGTGTATTAAAACCGGGTCCATACCACCTGTAACAGCCACTTCCAGTAAATGAGCATCTTTATGTATACTTCCCGTGACGGTACCTTCCGAACTGCCATATTGAATTACATTGTTAATGCCCTGGCACATATCTAACAGGTAGCCATAATCGCTGAATACAAAAGCGGTCCCATTGTTTTTTCTGAGATAGTCAAACAATTCCCCTTTTCCTTTTCGAACACCTTCTTCACCTCCAAAACCTTCAAGATGTGCTTTTCCGCAGTTGGTGATTAAACCATGTGTGGGGAGCGCATACAAGCAATAGCTTTCAATTTCTTTCTGATGGTTAGCCCCCATTTCCACAATTGCTATGGCGGCATCCTTTTTTATTTTGAGTATCGTTAAAGGGATACCAATATGGTTGTTCAGGTTCCCTTCAGTTGTGTATGTCTTAAACGTAGTTGAAAGGACTGCGTGTACAAGTTCCTTGGTGGTTGTTTTTCCATTGCTACCTGTAATTGCAAGGAATGGGATGTTAAATTGTTCACGGTGTTTTTTTGCCAGTTGCTGTAAAGTTTGGAGGCAATCATTGGTTACTATGATACGCTCATTGGAAATAGCCAATGGTTCATCGGTAATACAATAAGCGGCCCCTTTTTCGAGCGCCTGCTGAACATATTCATTGCCATTGAAATGAGGGCCTTTGAGTGCAACAAAAATATCGCCGGGCTTTAATTTCCGTGTGTCAGTTTGAATGGTAGGGTGCTGTTCGTACAGCTTGTACAAATTTTCAATATCCATGTTGGCAAAAATAATGGATCAGTGCATTACCTGTAAAAAATAAAAAACCTCCCGGAGCGGGAGGTTTACCTATGATCAGTTGAAATGATTACCTTCTTTTCTTTCCTTTGTTTTGCTTGCGCTTACCAAAGATATTTCCTTCTTTAAAACCTGGCCCTTCTGGCGGCCCAAGGTAAGTTTGTGCACACCTGAAACCAATGGTGCTGGCACCCTGGTCTTCCTGCATGTAGCGGCGTGTACCTGGTGAAAGCCAGTATGGCCTGTCATTCCAGCTACCACCTTTTACAACCCTTGATTTATCATTTACCAAAGTTGTAGAACCATATCCATAGAATGCACCACTCGCAGAGTCGCCATCCATGAAGTTAATCACATTGTTACGTTGGTAGTTGGTCCTGTTTTTTACTTCTTCATCAGAAATATCAGTTTTCTTCAGGCGACCCATGCTGTCTCTTTCATATTCACCGCTGCTGTTCTTGTAATATTTCTTGAATTTATTACCACGGAAATAGTTGAAGTCTTGTCCGTCGCCTGGGGTAAGTGCACGGTAAACGTCACCAACCCACTCGCTCACGTTACCACTCATGTTGTACAAACCAAATGAGTTGGGATAGAAAGCTTTTACATGGCCCGGGATAGCAGCACGGTCATTCAAACCACCGGCCACACCCATATTATCACCGCTTCCGCGTTTGAAGTTGGCCAGGAATTTACCTTGCCAGCTACCGCGGCGGTTATCCCTTAAACCATTCGGGTTTTTGCTCCAGGAGTAAATTTGTTGGTTAGAGCGAAGTTCTTCACCACTTTTGCTTTCCTTTTTACGGGGAGAAGGGTTTTGGTCGAGCAGGCCATAGGCTGCATATTCCCATTCTGCTTCTGTAGGGAGGCGATAACCCATGTTAAGGATACCGTCTTCCATTCTTACAGTGCTGCGTGGTTTATTATTGATGTCTTTTAAATCTGATTTTTTAGGCTTGCTCCTTCCCTGGATAAGATCCGGGTTCATGAGATAAGTTTCAGTATTAAAGGATCCATCTGCACCGGCGCCTTTCATTTCCCTTTTTGCGGCATCTTTCTTAAGATAACCTTTCTTCATGAGGTTTAACTCATTCACACGGTCGGTCCTCCAGATACAGAAATCATGTGCCTGCTGCCAGGTTACGCCTACCACCGGATAGTAGTTATAAGAAGGGTACCTGAAATAATATTCAACATAAGGCTCATTGTATGCAAGCTCTTCCCTCCATACAAGTGTATCGGGGAGTGTGCGGTTCATAATGGCCGTATCATTGCTGAAGGTATTTTCGAGCCAGTACAGGTATTCCCTGTAATGTACGTTGGCTACCTCTGTTTCATCTATGAAAAATGAAGGAACAGTAACCCTGCGGGGAACATTGTTCCAGTCGCCCATTACGTCTTCATCTTTTGCACCCATTACAAAAGAACCACCCTGTACGAAAACAAGGCCGGGCCCGGCTTTGGGATATTTTACTTTAGATACATGGAAATTTCCCATGTTCTTATCATCATAGTTCCAGCCGGTTACGGAGGATTTTTCTTTTTTCTTACCAAAAAGGCCACCGTTCTTACACGAACTTAGGGAGATGGCTGCTACCAGCACTAGTAAGAGATTTTTACCAGAAAGTGTTTTTTGCATGTGCATTCGTTTTGCAAATTGTTTAACGAAAGGTTTTCTTGATTATTGTATTGGGTTACACTAGCTGCGAATATAATTACTTTCGCTGAATCGTGGCCAATTTTAGCGCTTTGTTGATAAATATAAAGGGGTATTATTTCAATTTTACACTCACATGACCCACCTACTGTACGCTATCCTGTCTGTATTTATTATCTTTACGCCCTTGTAGGGCAATAATTTAATGTTAGCCGGCGTTTTTTGTTTCAGAAAACCTGTAAAAAAAGCCAGGCATCATGTTGTGAAAACTAAATTCCCTATATTTGATGCCCGTTCCTGGGGGATTTTAACAAGATTTTATAATTTAGTTGGTGAATAAAAGAAATCAGCTATTTTTACAGCCAAATAAAACCATTAAAAATAAACGCTTATAGAGGTACGTCTACCTAACCAAGACAATACAAAACGCATGAAACAAGCAACTTTGAAACTAACTGCCTTAGTTATGTTACTGGGAGGTTCTATTGCAACACAAGCCCAAAACTCTGCAGACCCTATCAATGTAGTCACTTCAGCTGTTCCATTTTTACGTATTTCACCAGATGCCCGTAGTGGTGGTATGGGTGATGTAGGTATCGCAACTGCTGCTGATGCCAACTCAGGTTTTTGGAACCTGGCTAAAACTCCATTCGCAACCAGCAAAACAAGCATCGCTGCATCTTATACTCCATGGTTAAATGATCTTAAATTAAACGACGTTTACCTGGCTTCTCTGGCAGGATACCATCAAATTGATGAGAATTCTGCAGTTTCTGCATCATTAAGGTATTTCAGCCTGGGTAATATCCAGTTCACAGATTTCAGTGGCAACCAACTTCAATCTTTCCGTCCACGTGAGTTCGCAATCGATGCGGGATATTCAAGGAAATTGTCGAGCAAAATCGGTCTTGGTGTTGCTTTGCGTTATATCAGTTCCGACCTTGCCGGTGGTAGCG
>JBPOHG010000090.1:0-14348 GCA_052035835.1 Bacteroidota bacterium
GTTTATCGTATGTTGCTGGTTTATCAATCAACTTTGTTTTTACCTCAGTTTTGTTGCCTTGTTTGTAGTGCTTTTCTATAGTTATACCAAACGTTTTACGGCGCTTTGCCACCTCGTACTGGGCTTAGGGCTGAGCCTGGCTCCAATCGGCGCTTATCTTGCAGTAACAGGTAAGTTTGAAGTATTGCCCCTGCTATTTTCGCTAACGGTATTGTTTTGGGTAAGTGGGTTCGATATTATTTACGCTTTGCAGGATGAAACATTCGACCGGGAAAATGATTTGCATTCAATTCCTGCAGCCATTGGTAAAAAGAAGGCGCTAAGGGTTTCGGAGTTGCTTCATGTTTTTTCGGCAGGACTTGTAGTGTATGCAGGCGTTTATGGCGATTTCGGGTATTGGTACTGGTTAGGGGTAGCTGTATTCTGCGGTATGTTGTTTTACCAGCATTCTATTGTTAGGCCGCACGACCTTCGCCGGGTTAACATCGCTTTTATGACCGCTAATGGCATAGCTTCAGTTGTATTTGCAGGGTTTGTCATCCTCGATCTTTTTGTTTCTAAATAATGTACGCATGGCAAGAATCATGGCAATTGATTATGGCACAAAAAGAACCGGTATTGCTGTTACCGACCCCCTTCAAATAATTGCAACGGGATTGACTACGATTTCTTCTCAGGAACTCATTCCATTTCTTAAAAAATATGTACTCGCCGAACAGGTAGAATTGATCCTTGTGGGGATGCCCAAAAACTGGGATGAGTCAGCTACACATGGTACCGCTCCTGCGAAAGCCGCGATCAAAACAATCAGGAAGGAATTTCCCGCTATTCCTGTTAAAGAAGTAGATGAACGTTACACTTCCAAAATGGCCAAAGATGCCATGCTGCAAATGGGGCTGAAGAAAAAAGACCGCCGGGATAAAAAGCTGGTGGATGAAATTGCAGCCACCATCATCCTGCAGGAATACCTGGGTATAACCGGTGGGATTTGATTATGCGCCCCGCTTTCGCGATTAATGGCGAAGCCGTACCTTTGCCCCGAAAAATAAATTCAACAAATGATTTTACCGATTGTTGCATATGGTTCCCCGGTGTTGCGTAAAGTATGCCATGACATTGATGCCGATTACCCGGGATTGCAAAAATTAATCGCTGATATGTGGGAAACCATGTACAACAGCAATGGTGTAGGGCTGGCAGCCCCTCAAATCAACAAAGACATCCGCTTGTTTGTAGTAGACAGCAGCCAGATTTTTGAAAACCAGGAAGATGATGAAAAAGGCACATACCCCGATGAACCTGGATTTAAAGGCGTTTTTATCAATGCGCATATTGCATCCCTGGCAGGCGACGAATGGAGTTACAACGAAGGCTGCCTGAGCATCCCCAAAGTAAGGGAGGATGTGATGCGCCAGGCTTCTGTTACGCTCCATTATGTAGATGAAAACTTCTCAGCACAACAAAAAACATTTATAGGGTTAACGGCCCGTATCATCCTGCATGAATATGACCATATTGATGGTAAATTATTCATCGACCATATCTCTCCATTAAAACGCACCCTGCTAAGGAGAAAACTGGATGATATCAGCAAAGGGAAAATAAAAACAGACTACCGGATGTTATTCCCAAAATAAATGCAGCACATGTATCTTTCAGATAAATTTGCAGGTATGAAATCGTATTTCATACCTGTTTTGTTTCTATGCCATTCACTCACTGTTTGTGGGCAGCAGGGGAAAGACTCTGCCTTTGTCATTGGCAACAAAGTTGTGACATTGCGTGAAGTGGTATTGGATAATAAACTCAATGTGCCGGCTTTTATTGAACGAATTAAAAATGACAGTAGCTTTTATAAGGCGTTTAAAAACCTCCGTGTACTTGGGTTTTCTGCCATCAATGACATTCGTATGCTCAACCGCTCGGGCGGATTGAAAGCTTCCCTGAATAGTAAAACCGTACAGCACCGTATCAATGGATGCAGGAAAATGCAGGTACTGGAAGAATATAGTACAGGCGATTTTTATACAGAAGAAAAAAATTACAATTATTACACTGCGCAAATGTATGCTTCCCTTTTTTTTACCAGGGATTCTGTGTGTGGGGAAACCAATATAGTTGGCAATAAAGTTTTTTCAACAGAAGGCAAATCGGGCATGGAGAAACACAAGGAGCAATTGAAAATGTTGTTCTTTAACCCTGGCCAAAAAATTAGTGGGTTGCCTTTTATGAGCAATAAGACAGCTATTTATGATGATGAAATGTCATCCTTTTACGATATGAGTATAGATATGGATGTTTACAATAACAATAGTTGCTATATATTCCGCCAGAAGGTAAAGCCGGGCAAGGAAGGCAAAGTAGTGGTAGATGAAATGACTACCTGGTTCAACGATAGCACGTATGAAGTGGTTGCCCGTAATTATTCACTTAGTTACGATGCTGGTTTCTACGACTTCAAAGTAAATATGGAAGTGTTAATGGCCACCGTGAATGGACTTACTGTACCGACCCTCATCAGGTATAATGGAAACTGGAAAGCTATATTCAAAAAAAGGGAGAGGGGGGTATTTACTGCTACATTATTCGATTTCAATAGCGGCTATTGATTCCTGTTATGCTGCTGCCTGATTTCATGCAACAAATATTCCAGCCCGTTGAGTTTGATCTCATATAATACCTGTAATAGAATCCCGAGTTTTCCCTGTGGAAACCCTTTTCTGTTAAACCATTCCAGATAGCTTACCGGTAATTCAAACAACAAACGGCCTTTGTATTTTCCAAATGGCATTTTCATGGTCACCAGTTGCAGCAACAGTTGTGTATCGGGGCCGGGTGTTGTCATTTAATCTTCTGCATTTTTAAACTGGCTGTATTTTCTCCATTTTTCTACCAGTTGATGCATGTCATCGGGTAGCTCGCTATTAAACAACATTGGTTTCCTGGTTACCGGATGAATAAAGCCCAGTTCTTTCGCATGCAAGGCCTGTCTTGGGCAAATTGCAAAACAATTGTCAACAAATTGCTTGTACTTGGTATACACCGTTCCTTTTACAATGCGGTCGCCGCCATAAAAATCATCATTGAAAAGGGGGTGGCCAATGTATTGCATGTGCACCCTGATCTGGTGCGTACGACCAGTCTCCAGCCTGCATTCTACCAATGTTACATAATTGAATCGTTCGAGTACTTTGTAATGGGTGATGGCGTCTTTGCCATGCTCGCCATCAGGATAAGCTGTAAATAGTTTTCGGAAACGCTGGTGCCTCCCTACATGGGCCACAATGGTACCTTCATCTTCATCAAAATTACCCCATACAATTGCCACATACCTGCGATGGACACTATGGTTGAAAAATTGTTTGGCAAGGTCGCTCATCGCTTTCTGGCTTTTGGCCATCACGATAAGGCCGCTGGTATTCTTATCTATCCGGTGTACCAATCCGTAACGAGGTAATTCTTTTTCATTGATATGGGGGCAATGCTGTTGCAGGTGATAGGCCACTGCATTGATCAATGTGCCGTCGGGATTGCCGCTTCCGGGATGAGCAACCATACCAACTGCTTTGTTGATAATAAAGAGATCATCGTCTTCATACACAATATCAATTGGTATATTTTGTGGGATGATCTCAGATGATTCGGGTGTAGAGCTGTCGTATATCACCAATTTATCTCCCGGTTTGATCTTATAGTTGTTTTTAACGGGTTTCTCATTAACGAGTACCAGCTCATTTTCAATAGCCTGTTGAATTTTATTTCGGGTGGCGCCTTCGATTCTCGCCATGAGGAATTTATCAATGCGAAGTGGTTCCTGGCCACGGTCGATGACCAATGAAAGCTTTTCATACAATTCTTCCGACTCCGGGATTTCTTCTTCAAACTCTTTAGACATCTGTAACGTTTTACGGTGAGCGCAGTTATTCTCCTAACTTTGCAAATTAAAACAAAGCATTGGATAAGCAACAAGTGATATTCAGGGACCTCGGGCATATGCCTTACAAAGAAGCATGGGATTACCAGGAAGGCTTGCTGCAGGGGAATGTGTCACTCAAATCAGCAGCGAGAAAAGAGGGACAGGCTGTGCTGCCGGCCGCAGTTAACACGAAGCATTACTTCCTTTTTTGTGAACATCCACCGGTTTATACGCTTGGGAAAAGCGGCGATATGAGCAATGTATTGTTAAGCGAACAGGAATTGAATGAAAAGGGCGTTGCTTTTTTTCATACCAACCGGGGAGGGGATATTACTTTTCATGGCCCGGGGCAAATCGTAGGTTATCCCATTATAGATCTCGAAAAACTATATACTGATATTGGGCGCTATTTAAGGAACCTGGAAGAAGTAATTATTCGTACCATCGCCGATTATGGCATCATTGGCGACCGGAGCCCCGGCGAAACAGGTGTGTGGATCGATCCCGGCGTGAAAGGAAAGGAGCGAAAGATTTGTGCCATTGGTGTAAGGTGCAGCCGTTGGGTTACGATGCATGGCTTTGCTCTAAATGTAAACACAGACCTTACATATTTTGATCATATCATCCCCTGTGGCATCAAAGATAAACAGGTTGCATCTATGGCGCAGGAGTTGGGTATGGAATTGCCTATGGAAGAAGTGAAACAGAAAATAAGGTATTACTTCAATGAGATATTCAATATGGAAGCACCGTGATTATTTATTTGCAGATTTTGCGTCTTTGCCGATGTAAAACCAATTCTTCTCAATCATTTTCCCGTTTTCGTACAGCTCAAAATAAAACCAGCCTGATTGCACGAAATTCACTTTCTCCACTATCAAATAATCTTCGTTCAGCCTGGTTAATTCGAACAGGAATTTTTCTGATTCAGTATAAAATTTTACCACATACTTTTTTGTTGATGCTGCAGGCAATTGTATCACTACATTGTTTTGCCGGCCAGTATAAATTCGGCTGCTGGGATAAGTAATTTCATTTTTTGGCGGAATGATTTTACTGCTGTCGATGGATTGGTTCAACTGCCATGGATATTGTGCAGCCGGCAAAATGGTTACAGCCGGTGGTTTGCTATCGGGAATTTTTTGCGGAGGATTGGAAGGAATTACTGGAATATTTTTCGGCGGTACAGCAGGCAACTCGGGCTCTTCTGCCGGGATATCAACCGGAATTTCCTTTACCGGCCTGGTGGATGGGCCAATTGTGTAAGCACCGCCTTCAAAACTCACCGATACGCGGTAGTACATTTTGTTATAGGGCGGGTTAAGGTCGGGATACCCGTTTTCTTTATTCAGGGGATTTAGCACAGAACCAATCGTAGAAAAATTTTTTAAACTGTCGTAAGAGCGCTGGATAAAAATATTGGATATAGGTTGGGTATAATCATTCAGCCAGCTCACAATGATCTTGCCATTGATGTTCTTTACGGTGATTTCGGGTAAACTATTTTGTGAAAAAGCGTACTTGCCGCAACAGGTGAGGATCGGTAAGATTAGGAATTTTATGATACGCATGTGTGAACGGCTACGCAAATATAGGTGCTCTACAGAATTTCTTTCGGCTGCAAATATAAACGGATGTTAATGATTTTAAAAAACAAGGCTGCCGGGTTGAAGCGAAAGGTTGCCCTGAAGCCCACCGGTGTGAATACATACGATCCTGCTGCCGGAGGGAAAATAATCTTTTTCAATTTGATCCATTACAGCAAACATCATTTTTGCTGTATATACAAAGTCGGTTGCAATATTACTCATCCGATAAAATTCATTCATGAAACTAATCAATGATGTTGTTTTTTTTGCATAACCTCCAAAATGGTAATCCTGCATTAAAACATGTTCAATACTTCCGGGGCGGTTGAGCAAATATTGTAACCGATCCTGGATATCTTTCATATTCTTTAGTACCGTTATACCAATGATCTGCTGATCTGGAGATGCGGCTTGCAGCAATCCGGCAAGGGTAGTGGCTGTTCCAACTGCCGTACAAATATGTGTGGGATGAACACTTTGCAAAGAATTCATCATCAAAGCTGCACCCTTTGCTCCCATGGGATGATAGCCTCCTTCGGGTATGAGTACATAATTGGCAGGCAATGATAATGCCTGTAAAAGATTCCCCGGGCGCTGGTAAGCTTCCCTACTTACAAAATGAAGTTCCATCCCATGCTGAATACATTCAAGGAGCGAATGAGATAGGGAAGCAGGTTTTTCACCCCTCACAATCCCTATACTTTTAAGTCTGAATTTGTTACAAGCTTTCGCGGTTGCCACCAGGTGGTTCGAATAAGCGCCACCGAATGTACAGAGGGGGCGTTGCCCGTTTTCTAGTGCTTCCTGGAGGTAATAATACAGTTTGAACAACTTATTGCCGGAGATCACCGGGTCTATCTGGTCGGCCCTGCCTATGTACAATTGTACCCCTTTCTTTTGTAACAATGGGCTGCTAATTTCTTCGCATTCAAATTGTGGAACGGTTAAAGCAATTTTCATTTTTCCTGATCGTTTACCCTAATTTTGCACAGTTACATTCAAATATAAACTTATTAGCAGGATCAAATGAAACCAACACTTTTAATACTTGCAGCCGGTATGGCCAGTAGATACGGAAGTATGAAACAAACAGAAGGGTTTGGCCCGGCCGGGGAAACCATTATGGACTATTCTATTTTCGATGCCATCAAAGCCGGTTTTGGCAAAGTAGTATTTATCATCCGGAAAGATTTTGCAGAAGGGTTTAAAGAACGATTTGGTGCCAAACTCGAAGGCAGGATTGCGGTAGATTACGTATACCAGGAAATGGATTGTTTTGTTGACCCTTCACAAATCCCGGCAGACCGCACCAAACCATGGGGAACAGGGCATGCTGTATTGTGTGCAATGGACAAAGTGAATGAACCGTTTGCTGTGATCAATGCCGATGATTATTATGGTACCGATGCTTTTGTGAAGGCGGCCGATTTTTTGAAGCATAGCTGTGATGCAAATACCTATGCTATCATTGGATATCAGCTCAACAAAACGCTCAGCGAACATGGAACGGTAAGCCGCGGCGTTTGTGAAGTTGATGCAGATCAAAACCTGGTTTCCATTAAAGAACGGACTAAAATTTTTAAGGAAGCGGGCAAAGTTGTGTATGAAGAAAATGATATGCAGTTTGAAGTGCCCGGTAACTCCAGTGTTTCTATGAACTTCTGGTGCTTTCACCCTTCTGTATTTGCAATGAGTGAAAAACTATTTGCAGCATTCATACCAGCAAACAGGGAAAATCTCAAAGCCGAATTTTTTATCCCGATCATTGCAGATGCATTTATCAAAGAGCCTGGCCATCATATTCGTGTAATACCAACAACTTCACAATGGTTTGGAGTAACGTATAAAGAAGATGCAGCCGGTGTAAAGGAAAATATTGATAATTTAGTGAAGAATAAAGTTTATCCTACTTCTTTGTGGGGTGCGAGTGTAATGAGTTAATTTACCAGGATTTTTTTCAATAGAAAAAGGCAGCTTTTAACGGCTGCCCTTTTTTATATTCCCACTTTTTGCTTGCTATTAATTACCCTTGATCATGAAAACATAATCTTCTACTTTTTTGATCTGGGTTTCGCGGTCGATACCTTTTAATGAAGGTGCCGATGTAATCTTGATTTTATCATGTTCCTTATTCTTCTTCACTTCCTCAATGGCTTTGTAAATATTGGCCGATTTAATGGCAAATACAACTCCTTCGGCATTTGTTTCCATGCTCGATATCACACCTACCAGTTCACCTTTACGGTTAATGACAGGCGACCCGCTGTTCCCTTCATTTGCAGCAGTGCTCAACTGGCAATAAATCGTGTCCATCTGGTACCCATTTTTAGCGCTTACGTATCCTTCGCCGTACACAATTTCCTGCTTGGGGTAGCCGAGCATAAATATCTGCTCGCCCAGTTCGGCATTGCTCCTGCGAATACTATAAGGCAAAGGCGGCATCTTCTTAAAACTATTATCAGTTACTTTAAGGATGGCCAGGTCATTGGCAGTATTGATATACACTGCTTCGGCGCTGAATTGTTCCCCTTTGTTACTTTCTACTACCAGCCTGTGTTTGGCTTCTTTAATAACGTGTGCATTGGTAACAATGAAATTGTTGCCTGCATCTATTAAGAAACCCGTAGCCCTGAATTTGCTTTCGAGCCTCGGTTTTGGAGGGGCAACATTGGCGGCAGTTTTAATTTGCCCGATCTGCTTCTCAAGTTTATTATACTTAACCTCCTGCTCTTTGTATTTAACTTCCGTTTCTTTCAGTTTATCTACGAGAGGTTTGAGGTTGTTTTGTTTTTGTGTACTGAAGGCAGAAATCAGGCTGGCACTCACGATAGAAACAATACCGGCGATAGAAGCGGCTACAGCAATGGTACGCTTATAGCGGTTCCATAAGTAAACTACTTTGGCCTTGCCCTTAAGCGGGGCTTTATTAATGAAGCCTTCTTCTACAAGTTGGGAAACTGTTTCATGGAGGGCATGTTTGAAATTGCGTGTATCGCCGTATTTCTCCAGTTCATTCAGGAAAAAAATATGCTCCACAACGAGTTGGTCGAGTTCGGGGTTGTTTTTTCTGATCTCTTCGAAGTAAGTACGCTCCTCAGCGGTCATTTCACCCTTAACATACCTTTCGGCCGCATCCACGAGTAATAGATCTTCCATGTTACTGTACATTTTTGTATTGCGCAAAAAACAGTTTTTTCAATCGCACCAGGCATTTGTATTTCTGCGTTTTTGCATTGTCAGCATTGGTGTACCTGAATTCGGTAGCAATTTGCTGCATTGGTTTCTTTTGAATATAGTAAGCTTCCAAAAGGCTTTTGCAAGGTTCGCCTATTTTATTCATGGCATTTTCCATGATCGAAAAATCCATTTGCTTTTTTGCATGCTGCTCCAGGTCTTCTTCTACCGGCACTACCTGCTCCAGGTCGTCTGTTTGCCTTCCAAACCGCTGCTGTTGTTGCAACTTCTTGAGCCACAATCTTCTGCAAACAGAATAGAGATAGGTTTTTAATTGGCAGTTGAGCTCAAATTCCGCTGATTTCGACTTTTCGAACAGCACAATCATGGCTTCCTGGAAAATATCAGCAGCATCATCTGGGTTGCCATTGTTGTTAAGTACAAGGCTTTGAATCATCTGGTAATTATCCCTGTAAATACGTTCAATGGCGCTTTTATCCTCCCTTGCCAGCCCCTCCAATAAAATTTTATCCTGTTCTGATGTGCTCACTGGTATCTGTTGTTAATACAATTTTTACTTTTTAGTAACCCAAAAAAAAATAAAAAATATTTTTAAGAAGGGGGGTTACCTTTTTACGATCCAAGTATTAATGATCAAATTATAATTTAAATTAAACAAAAAACAACAATGAAAAAGTTTTTAGCAATTGCTTTAATCGCTGCCTCTTTCACCGCTTGCAACGAAGGTGAGAAAAAAGTAGAAGAAACACCTGCAACTGGTGATACTACTGCTACCACTACTACAACAACTACCACTACAGCAACTCCTGATACAGCGACTGCTCAGGTAGGTGATACAACTAAAACAACTACTACTACAACAACTACTACTACTGCTCCTGCAGATACTACCAAGAAGTAATTGAAAGTAGTTCAAAGTAAATGAAACAGCCTTTGCCGGGCTGTTTTCTGAGGTTTATAAATGGCAAGCAATCGTATAAACCGCCCCGGTTCTCCGGAGCGGTTTTTTCGTTAATAGCTACAGCAGATTCATATATTTTTTTCTGTAATACCAAAAGGGCATAAACAAATGCTTTCGGAGATAGGAGATAACAACTAATTTTACAAAGCAAAGACCTGGCATGAGCGAAAATATTAACCTGTTATGGAACAAACGGCCACTGATTATCAGCGGCCCGTGTAGTGCTGAAACAAGAGAACAGGTACTTGCAACAGCCGTTCAATTAGCAGAAACCGGTAAAATTGACCTTTTACGTGCAGGCATCTGGAAACCCCGCACCAAACCTGGTATGTTTGAAGGGGTAGGTACAGAAGGCTTACACTGGCTACAGGAAGCAAAAAGAAATACAGGCATCCCGGTTACCGTTGAAGTGGCTACTGCCCGGCATGTGGAAGACAGCCTGAAACATGACATAGATGTGTTATGGATAGGTGCACGAACTACTGTAAATCCGTTCAGTGTACAGGAAATTGCTGATGCATTAAAGGGCGTTGATATTCCTGTCCTGATAAAAAATCCCATCAATCCAGATCTGGAGTTATGGACTGGTGCCCTCGAAAGAATTCATAAAGCAGGTGTGACAAGGGTTGGTATTATTCACCGTGGATTTTCATCTTATGGAAATACAGAGTTCAGGAATGCACCCATGTGGCAGCTGCCTATAGAAATGAAACGCCGCTATCCCCAAATGTTGCTTATTTGCGATCCTTCGCATATTTGTGGTAACAGGCACATGTTGCAAATGGTTGCACAAAAAAGTATCGACCTCGATTTTGGCGGGCTCATGATAGAAAGCCATATCGATCCCGACCATGCCTGGAGCGATGCCAGCCAGCAAATTACCCCCGTACAACTAAACCGCATGCTGGAGTCACTCGTTTGGCGGTCGGTGCAAAGCGGACCTTCTTTTTATACCAGTGCACTGGTGCATTTAAGGGAGCAGGTAGACCAGCTTGATGATGAGTTGTTATCGCTATTGGGTCAACGTATGAAACTGGCCGATAAAATCGGGATTTACAAGAAAGAAAATAACATGACCATCCTTCAGTCCGAAAGGTGGAACCATATCCTCAACAGGTCTTTTCAGAAAAGCCAACAATTAGGGCTGAGCAGGGAATTTATTCAACGGTACCTCGATGCCGTACATATGGAAAGTATCAATCACCAGAATAAAGTCATGAACGGCTGATGTAAATTATCGCTCATGAAAAAAGCACTTTATCAATTTTCGCATTCAACAGTGGAATGTTATTTTGACTGTGATTTTTCTATTATACATGAACGTTATGCAAACTCCAGGGTAATCTTTGTTACAGATGAGCACATCGCATCGCTTCATTCGCATCGCTTCAACGAATCATCACTGATATGTATACCGGCAGGTGAAAACTCTAAAATACAGCAAACGGTCAATTTTATTCTGGAAGAACTTTTGCGTTTACAGGCCGACAGGGAAACCCTGCTTGTTGGCGTAGGCGGCGGAGTTGTTACAGATATCACAGGATTTGCAGCCAGTATATATAAGCGGGGTATACGCCTGGGCTTTGTACCAACTTCTATTCTTGCCATGGTAGATGCTTCCATTGGTGGAAAGAACGGGATCGATATCGGATTGTATAAAAATATGGCGGGCACGGTATACCAGCCAGCGTTTATTCTATATGATTATTCTTTCCTTAAAACACTACCGGTGAAAGAATGGGTAAATGGTTTTGCTGAAATCATTAAACATGCCTGTATCAGGGACTCATTGATGTTTGGCATGCTGGAAAGATATTCACTACACGAATACCAATCAGATGCATCACTGTTGGCCGAACTGATCGAAAGAAATGTACAAATCAAGATGAGTGTGGTTACCGCCGACGAATTTGAAAAAGGAGAACGCAAACTGCTCAACTTCGGACATACATTCGGCCATGCCATTGAAAACCTGCACCATCTCCCTCACGGCCATGCCATCAGTATTGGTATGGTAGCAGCCTGCAATTTATCAGAGAAAATGAACAATTTTCATTTTGAGGAAGCACGCCGGGTGGTAAGACTACTTGCACATTATCACTTGCCGGTTGATATTGAAACAGACCACGCTAAAGTGTTTGAATTGGTTGAGCTCGATAAAAAAAGAACATCAGCTTGTTTGAATTTTATTGTATTAAACAGGATTGGTGAGGCAGTCGTTCAACAAGTGCAAATGGATTATTTGAAAGAACACGTAAAGGAATTTCTCTAATGAATGCCCATGTATTCCCATCTGCAATAAAGGGGGCGATACAGGTGCCGCCCAGTAAAAGCATAACCCAAAGAGCTTGTGCTTTGGCCTTATTGCACAATGGTACCACGCTCATTCGTAATCCAGGAAAAAGCGAAGATGAACGTACCGCTATTGATATCATTCGGAAGGCAGGGGCTGTTATTGAGCCGGTTGAGAATGGCTTACTCGTAACAGGTAACGGAAAAATAGATGTGAAGGGAACTGTTCATTGTGGTGAAAGCGGATTGTCTGCCCGGATGTTCACGCCTATTATGGGTATCAGCGAACATGTTGTTACCATTACCGGTGAAGGTTCATTGCTCAATCGATCGGTGCGGGCTTTTGAACAGTTTCTTCCAAAGCTTGGCGTAACCATACAATCGAATAATGGCTTTTTACCTTTAGAAATTCAAGGGCCATTAAGGCCTGCAGATATTCGTATAGACGGTTCCGGTAGTTCACAATACCTTACCGGAATATTATTCGCAATCGCAAAAAAGGCTCTGTCGCCTGTCTCAATTGTGGTAGATGGCTTGGTGAGCAAACCTTATATTGGCCTCAGTATCCAGATGCTCAGAAAATTTGGATATGATGTTGTACAAACAGGTTTATCTACTTACCTGGTTAATAAAGCTGTAAACATACCTTCTCATATTGAATGTACTATTGAGTCGGATTGGAGCAGCGGTTCTTTCTTATGTGTTGCCGGAGCCATCGCCGGAAATGTATCACTCATAGGGTTAAATGCAGATTCTCTTCAAGCCGACAGGGCTGTTTTAGATGTTTTGCACCAATCAGGAGCAGTGATAAATTTCTGCCATGACAACATTCAAATAGTTGCCCCATCTATACTAGCGCCTTTTGAGTACGATGCAACAGACGCTCCCGACTTGTTCCCTCCTTTGCTGGCACTGGCTGCTTTTTGTAAAGGCACGTCTACTATACATGGTGTTTCCAGGTTGTATGAGAAGGAGAGTAACCGTGCATTATCACTCTTAGATGTATTCAATAAGCTTGGCGTTCCTGTTGAGGTGAACGGTAATTCGATGCAGATAACTGGCGTAAATGAAGTAAAACAGGCCACAGTATCATCCCACAACGACCACCGGATTGTAATGGCTGCTACAATAGCTGCACTCAGGTCGGCAAGTTCAACACATATCATAGGGGTGGAAGCAGTTGCCAAATCGTACCCCACATTCTTCAACGATATGAAATTGCTGGGAGCTTCTGTATCTTTAGAAAAATAAAGGAGGATGAATAGTTACGGTACTATCTTCAGGATACAAATTTTTGGAGAATCACATGGCCCGGTAGTTGGGGTCACCATCGATGGATGTATACCTGGCTTGCCATTATGCGAAACGGATTTTGAAGAAGATTTAGAACGAAGGAAAGGTACCGGGCAAAAAGGCACAACCCCCCGCAAAGAAGAGGACAGGCCGGTATTTTTGTCGGGTGTCTTTAATGGTAAAACAACAGGGGCGCCACTCACCATTATATTTGAAAATAACAACACCCAAAGTACAGATTACGAAAAACAACGGGCAATTCCGAGGCCCGGGCATGCCGACTTTGTTGCAGGTATAAAGTACAAAGGGCATGAAGATTTCAGGGGAGGAGGACATTTTAGTGGCAGGCTAACCGCTTGTTTAGTAGCTGCAGGAGTTGTGGCAAAGAAATTACTCAGTGAAAACATAAAGGTTGAAAAGCAAGGCAATATAAAGTGCAGGGCAACCTTAATTGAAGCAGGCGGCAATAGTAATATTGATCAGGCATTGGATGATGCATTAGTTGCCGGCGATAGTATTGGAGGAATTGTTGAATGCAGGGTTTCAGGATTGCCTATTGGATGGGGGGAGCCATTTTTCGACTCGGTGGAATCGAAGGTCAGCCATTTGGTTTTTGCCATACCTGCTATTAAGGGAATTGAATTTGGGGAAGGGTTCAAAGCTGCCAGGATGAGGGGCAGTGAACACAATGATGCATTGGCGGATGCTTCCGGAAATTTATTTTCCAATCATGCAGGGGGAGTCGTGGGTGGATTAACCAATGGCGCCGAACTCCTGTTCAGGGTTGTAGTGAAACCAACTTCATCTACTCCCAGGCAACAATCATCCTTTAATACACAAACCAGGGCAGTGGAAAGCTTTGCAGTTTCCGGTAGGCATGATTTGTGCATTGCACTCCGTGTTCCGGTGGTGATAGAAGCTGTTACCAATATTGTGCTGGCCGATTTATGTATGATTCAACGTTCAAGGGAGTAGTAAAAAAGGAATTGCTATTATAAAAGAAAACCTCCCGTTGTGTCGGGAGGTTTTCTTTTAAGTGAATTTTATGATTATTGAATAATCGTGACTGTACCTTTCTGTTCAACTATTTTTCCGTTTCTGT
>JBPOHG010000138.1:0-6026 GCA_052035835.1 Bacteroidota bacterium
ATACCGTAAGTATTGTAATCGAATGGAAGTGTGTTATTATAACCATACGGATCATTAAATCTATACATACCAACTGCGCCGGCATTTGAAAGCACCAGGTTCTTCTCTTCCTTTACCGGTGCCCTTCCCTGCTCAACGAAAATAACAGCTTCCCCATATGGCGCATTTGCGGCAGTATAATTAAACCCAAACTTACTTTCATACAAACTAAGTTCACTGCTAAAACCCATGCTGGCGGCTGCACGCAACAAGTCCTGCTTAAGTTGCGCCGGCATTGGCACACCATAATACTGGTAGTTAGATTGCAGGTATTGCTCTGCAGCATTCCGGTATGCAATGAACGCATTGTTCATGTCCCCGGCCTGTTCGTAAATCATACCCTGCAAATTGAGGGCAAAAGCATCGTTGTGGTATCGGTTTTCTTTTTTCTTTACCTGGTCGGCCAACCGGTCGGCGGCAAGTGTGATCCTTCTTGCTTCTACCACTGCTTCTTCAGGTTGTTGGAGGTCGAGGTAATTCAACGCTTTATAAAAATGCAGCATGAATATCTCAAACTGTTCACCTCGATAAGATTCCATCATGGGATTGAGTAGGTTCCCCAATGCAATATCCTTTCCCGATTTGCGGGCAGCTTCCATGAGATCATCTGCTTCATTGAAAAACTGGTTGCTTCTAACCGGGTCTCCTTTGAGCCGGTACATTTTGCCGGCTTCCATGCAAAACAACAAACGGTTTCGGTTGCGCTGCATGAACTTACTGCCTTCCAGTTTTTTGATGGCTTTATCATAATTGCCCGACCTTACATTGCTGTAGTAGGCATCCATCGCACTGTTGTACGTTGCGCAGGAAAAGAAAAAGGGCATGAACAGCAATGCCGTAAATGCCCATTTAAAATTACCTTTCATTGTGTTACGCACTTTATATCAGTAAGCCTTCATGAATTTGTTGATGAAGTATTAGTTCTTTACGTACTTGGCAATTTTCTTATCGCCAATCCAAACGATTTCGTTGGTTTGTATATTCGTCAATTCCAAATTGATCTGGTAAGTAACTGTCTTTTTCTTCTTAAACGCATCTACAATCGAATTGATAGATCCCTGCAGAATAAAATCGGCCCCATTCTCTAGCCCGAATTTCTTCATCGTACTTTGTGAAGCGTTTGTTTGCTGGTCTGCCTTTTCGGCCCGCATCTCCTCCCGCTTTTTCCCACTTTGAACAAGCCCAACTTTAGAAGTTCCAATGAATGCCCTTTCGAGGTCTTTCATGAAAGTTTCAGCTTCAATATGTTCATGGCTTTTATTGGTAACCATTCCCACAATTACAACAGGCTTCTTCCCTTTGGCTTGGGTAAAATCGTTTAACCATGCACCACCAAGCGATTGGCTAATCATTTCTTCTGCTGTTAAACGGCTATCTGTATTATTCCACTTTCCGCTGATATCTGGTGTATCAGCCGGATCTATGCGGGTTACTTTCCTACTGCAGGAACTGCTAATAAGTAAAATACTGGCGAATGTAGACAGGAGTATTGCTTTCATCATGAATTTGAAATTGAAAGATGATCAGAAATAAATAAAATGGGGGAACTAACGGCAACCGCCATACCATGGGTTCATAAACATACCCGGCCTGTATGAAGGATAATAGCCATAGTTAAAATTATTAAAGCTGTTGATACGTGCCAATGCCCTTTGCTGGCGAAACTGGATCCTTTGCTGTTTGCGCTCCTGCTTGGCTTCATACCAGTCGTAAGCCTTATACGTATTTTGAACGGTCGTGTTCATTGTAGACTGCAACTGTTCCTGGTTACCGGTATATTTTGCAAGGCTGGTTTTATAGTTGGGGTTTTGATCGGGAGCAAGGCTGTTATCCTGTGCTTGAACAGAGAAGCCCAACAAAAGGAATGCATAAAAAAGTATATTTTTTTTCATCTGCAATTATTTTCAATTCAAATGTAGTCATCAAAACCTGTTTTTACAAGTTCCTATAAACTTATACCCACGATTAACAAAATTTTATAGCTGATATAGGGATAGCGGCAGTTGATGACTACCGCTACCCTGGCTGGCTTTTCAATGAATATCCGGGTGTTACACAGGCCTCACAACCACTGGGCTGTTTTCATGGACGCTATGTTTTCAGGTTTTTCCCAAATATTTTGTTCATCTCCCCCAGAGCAATTTCTTTCAACTCAAGAGCCGGTATTTCTTTCCTGCCTGTTCGAAAAACTTTGCGTGCATGATAATATTTTCCTTCCTTCCGGGTAAAAGCCACCAAAATAATTTCCTGCCCGGTTGGCAAGGCCCCCAATGAAAAAGGCTGGCCTTCGTAAACCGATGCCGAACCTTTCATCAGCCCGCTGAAACTTTTAAACAAAACAAAATATTCAATGCGTGTATTCGTAAACGTGATGGGAAGGGCAACTTCCTGGTTAAGCTGACGGCCTTCGTAAAAACGGTCGCAGTTGATCCATCCGAGCCTGGATATCCCTTCAGGGGCGTAATACTGCCTGATTTGTTCTGAAAGCAGGTTGGAGCTTGCCAAGGCCTGCTGATCGTTTAACCTGTTCTCATTTGCCAGTTTCCGCATGGCCGCCTCCCGTTCTGCTGTTGCACAATGCTGAACTTTATACCGGAATTTAGGCCCGTATAATTTTACCAGGTAGCTGGTATCCAATGGGCCCTTCATGGTATCAATTTGCTTGGGCCAGAATGAAACCAACTTTACACACAATTTCTTTTCATGCCTGTTTACAGTATCCAGTAAAGCCGCCAGGGTCATTTGCTTATTGTAGAAATACACCTGCGACTCCATACTCTTGAAAATATTGGCTGTAGCCTCCGTAATAGCTGTTGAAACTGCCACTACAGGATTGCGCTGGTCTTCAAAAAATATTTCCTGTGGCAATGGTTGCAGGTTCCTGCCGGTTCGCTTCCAATTCATATCCCCTACGTTGTCCCTGTTCCCGTAAAACAATTCCATGTGGCCATTTTTAATGACCGGAAAATCAACCTGCAGTTTTTTGTTTCTCCTGATTCTTAGCGGCTGCCCTTTACTACTCATCCCAATATAATAACTTCCCCCCGACACCAATAATTTTCCATCTGCAACAGATGCCGTATTGCTTTTGAACAGATCTTCACTATTGGTGAGTTCAAGTATTTCAACATCAATCGGCCCCTTTACAAGATCACCGTTTGCTTTTTCCAGGATAGTATGATCTACCATCACCCGCAATCCTTTCGCCGCTTCTATTTTCATGATACTTTTTTCAGGCACCGTGAAACGTTGTACCGCATGCCGGTGGTAACTTTCATGAAATCCGCCCAAAGATGTACTAACAATAGGCGCTTCAGGCATAAGGACCTTCGTTTCAACTGAAGTTTCATTGGCAGTGAATCCTTCTGCCCTTTCTTTTTTCTGATTACAGGAAACCAGTATACATAAAATGGCTGCGCATACAAATGCGGGGGACAATGTTGGCATGTTTGGAAGGTTTTAAGTAAAAGTGGGGCCAACTGAAAACGACACATCGGCTGTTTTCGTTTATCGGGTTCCTTAAAAAAAAGTTAAACGAAAAAGGGTAGCGATCTGCTACCCTTCTACATAATATGCTAATACCAATTAATGTTGGTGATGGTGTTGCATGGCAGTAAGTTCTTCCGGGCTTACTTTCTTTTCCTTTGTTTTAACCAGTTGTTCGGCGTAGTTAAATAATTTCTCAGTGATGAGGCGGCGATAGGTAGAATCTACCTGCTTTTCGTCTTTCATCATACGGTCTAAATAGCTATCCAGCCAGCTCATATCTTCTCCCATATTCATTTGCCCGAAATAACGCATCACTTCTTCCCTCATGTGCTGGCGAAGTTCTGCTTCATTTACTTCCAGTTTATTATCTGTGATCATGCGGTCGCTGATCAGTGTCCATTTCAACTGGTTGCTGAATACAGGGAATTCTGCCTCGGCTTGTTCGGCAGTTTTAGGGTTTTCCCCGCCTGTTTGCAGCCACCTCTTAAGGAATGATTCAGGGAATTCCATCGAGGTTTTGTCTATCAACAGGTGATAAATCTGATCATGCAACTGGTTGCGGCTTTGCGCATCCCAGTACTTTTCAATTTCTTCTTTCAGTGCATCACGCAGTGCTGCTTCTGTGGTAATGTTCTTTCCGGGGTACACTTCATTAAAGAAAGACTCATCAAGTGCACGCTTTTCTATCAATCCGAGTTTAACAATATCCAGCCTGAAATACTTTTCACCTGCTTCCTTATCATGCTTATCCAGTCCCAGGTCCTGCAACATCATGTCAAGTTTATCGCCTTCAAATGTTTTGTTGAGTTGGAATACAATATGGTCTCCGGCTTTTTTACCCATCAATTGTTTTTGCATAGATGGGGTAAAATATTTCAGTAATACAGAATTCTCTTTGCTGATGCCGCCTTCTATAGCATTGCCATCTTTATCAGATTCTGTAAACAAAACATTGAGCACATTCTCCTCATTGTCTATTACTTCAGGCTCGGTCATGTTGCCTGCTTTGATCTGCATCCTGTTGATTTCTTCCGTAACCATCTCATCGGTAACTGCAACCTTATGCAAAGTGAGGGTTTCTTTAGAAAGATCTGCAAGTGTAAAATTTGGTTTGAGGCCAATTTCGAACCCGAAATCATAATCTACCGGATTGTTCATGTCAATCTTCGACATGTCTGACTCAATCGGTAAAGGCTGGGCAAAAATCTCTGGCTTTTCTTCATTCAGGTAGGTATACAATTTCTTTTCAACTGTTTTTAGTACCTCATCGCTGAAAATTGAAGCGCCGTACATTTTCCTGATCATACCTGCGGGCACCATCCCTTTCCTGAAACCCGGGATATTAGCCGTTTTACTGTATTCCTTCAGTTTCTTTTCAAAAGAAGGAAGGTATTCATCTTTGCTAACCTTAATGGTTAACTTATCGGTAAGTAAGCCAATGTTTTCTCTTGCTACTGTAGCCATTGTTGTTATTTTATTTTGCTGTTAAAAAGAACAAGGAACCTGGAATGGAGAATTGAACATCTCATATTCCCTGTTCCTTGCCTGGCATTGTGCGGATGATAGGAATCGAACCTACATGCCTCGCGGCGCCAGATCCTAAGTCTGGTGCGTCTGCCAGTTTCGCCACATCCGCCAATCGTTGTACTGCCTTTCGGGCTGCAAACGGGGTGCAAAGTTAAGGCTTTTATTCGCAAAACTGCTCCTGATTGTTGTATTATTTCTGCATTTGGCCGTATGGGGATTATCGGGTTTAGCCATCCATCATTGGCATTTTTTGATTAAATTCGTAGACTTACATGGAAACAACGGAAGTCATACCAGTTTATAACCTCAGTGAGGAAGAAGAGAAAAAGGAGATCCTCCGGCAATACCGCGGGCTGCTGAAAGTACTGAAACAGAAGCTTAAACCCGGCGATAAAATGTTATTGCGCAGGGCTTTTGAAATGGCAGCGGAAGCCCATAAAACCATGCGGCGAAAGAGCGGGGAGCCATATATCCTCCACCCATTGGCGGTGGCCAAGATTTGTGCTGAAGAAATCGGGCTGGGGATCCGTAGTACCATTTGTGCCCTTTTACACGATACAGTAGAAGATACCGATGTCACCTTGCAGGATATACAGCGGGAATTTGGAGCCGAAATAGCCAGGATTGTTGACGGGCTTACCAAGATTTCCACGGTCATGGATGCCAATACCAGCCAGCAGGCAGAGAATTTTAAAAAGATCCTGCTCACCCTTACCGACGATCCCAGGGTGATCCTTATTAAACTGGCCGACAGGTTGCACAACATGCGCACCATGGATAGCATGAAGCGTGAAAAGCAGCTGAAAATTTCTTCCGAAACTGTATATGTATATGCCCCCCTGGCACACCGGATGGGTTTATACAACATCAAAACCGAGATGGAAGACCTTTCCATGAAATACATGGAACCAGACACCTACCGTTACATTGCTCAAAAATTACAGGACACGAAGCGGGAACGAACCAGGTAT
>JBPOHG010000088.1:0-15444 GCA_052035835.1 Bacteroidota bacterium
CAGTTGCTCCCATTTGAATACGACAGTATTATGCGGCTTCAATACCTCGATTTCTACGAACTAAAAAATGAATACCGCGACTACAGGTATTATGCAACGAAAGGCAACAAGATTTACCTGCTTACAAAAACTTTTTCTCCTATTTTACTCGATAACAAAACCATTGCAGACTTATTTGTTGAACAAGTAAAGTCGGATGCAATGGTAACATCCCCTGTGCAAGATATGTTTGAATTGAACAACGGGCAACAATACATGGCATTCAACCTGGAGGATGGTTATAAAAATGGTGAAACAGTCCAATTAAAATATTACTATTTCAGCAATGGGCTCCGGGGCATCAGGGTAATCAAAGAAAATGGCAAAATGGGGCTTGATTTTAACTATAGGAATGAAACTGCCAAAATACCGCCTGTTTATGATGAACTCCGGCTGATTAAGTATTCGGAAGAAACAGTAAATACCCATTTTGTACTTGTACGAAAAAATAAAAAATGGGGCTTGCATAGCAACCTCACGCATTCATTGGTTGTGCCACTGGAATATGATGAACCATCAATTATCCCCTTCCGGTATGAAAGATTGTTGTTGTTTACAGCCAAAAAGAAAAAAGCTGCTTTTAATTTCAATTACAACAGCATGAATGATATCACTCCGGAAATGATGCAACCGTTTAATGGGCATATTCAACAATCTGTGGTAATTGCTTCGCATGGTGATAGCTATACCCGCTTTCTTACCATTTTCTACCTTGAAGAAAAGGGCAAATTATATCCAATTGGCAGCAATGGGGTGAAGTATTGGGAGGATTGAGGGATGAAAGGTATGAGGGTTGAGGGTTGAGAGGTTTAATGGCTTAAGGGTTTAAGGGTTTAAGGGTTTAAGGGTATTGATTTTTTCATCAGCCAGAAACCTCAACATCCTTTTCTATCATGGCGGTATTTCATTATTTTCATTGAAATATACGTATGCAAAAAATCTCATTGTTTACCGCTGCTATTTTCATAGCTGCATTATCCGTAACCGGGCAATTGAGCCCAGGGTTTAGTGCTGCAGAATATAAAGAAATGATGCTGATCAGCACTCGAACTTCAGCGAATGAAAGTTATTATTCTTCATTCCCGGCACCCGAAAAATTCAGAAAGATATACCAGTCACCTTTAATGGGGCTCGATCATTTATGGGATGGATGGCATGATGGCCAGGCAACAGCTGTACTCAGTATTCGTGGAACCACAAAAAAGATGGAAAGCTGGTTAGCTAACTTTTATGCTGCCATGGTGCCAGCCAAAGGCACACTTCGTATAGGCAATACCGATACTTTTGTGTATCAGCTTTCATCACACCCACAAGCTTGTGTACATACCGGATGGCTGCTCGCAACGGCATTTTTATCCAGGGATATGCTTCCTCAGATAGATTCGCTTTATAAAAAGGGCACACGAAATTTTATTATAACTGGCCATAGCCAGGGGGGCGCCATTGCATTCTTGTTAACTGCTCATTTGTATCAACTACAAAAACAGCAAAAACTACCTTCCGATATCAGGTTCAAAACATATTGCAGCGCGGCACCCAAGCCAGGCAACCTGTATTTTGCTTACGAATATGAAACCCTAACCAGGGATGGATGGGCGTACAATGTTGTAAACAGTGCAGATTGGGTTCCTGAAACGCCCTTTTCGATTCAAACCATCCGGGATTTTAATTTCACCAATCCGTTTACTGGCGCCAGAAAATTGCTGAAAAAACAGAAATTCCCTAAAAACCTGGTCCTTACGCATGTTTACAACCGCATGGATAAATTCACCGACAAAGCACGCCGCAAGTATCAGAAATACCTGGGTAAATATGTTGCTAAAATGGTGGGCAAAAAAATCAGTGGATTTGAAGCACCCTCGTATTTTAGCAGCCTGAATTATGTACGTACAGGCATGACCGTTGTGCTGCTGGCAGACAGCGCCTACTACCAGCGTTACCGAGATTCGGAAAAGGATGCTTTTGTTCACCATCTTCATGCACCCTATTTGTATTTGCTCAACCAATATTACCCGGGCCTTGTAACAAACCGTTAAAAAAATCTTCGGAAAGGATTTGCCTTGCCTTATTTGAATAGTATTTGGTAACTTCCAGATCTACCATTTTATAAAAAATACCTATGATCGTAGAACAACAAAAAGCACAACTCGTTGTGGAAGTACTTGAGAAATTTGCACCCTATATGGATGACGCTACTGCCTTGTACACAAAAATGGGTGCTGTGATCACGCATTTCGGCCAACTTGTAGAATCATTCTCGGAACTACCTGAGCAAAAAAAAATGGAGCTGATGCAATTCATCAAGCTATTCAACAACTATATTGAACATGCCAGTAGAAACCACGCCGACCTGCATAAGTTTTATTCCTATATGGCATCAACAACCAATGGCATTATTGCAGATTACAAACATGCCATTGGTATGGAATAACAAAAGAATTTGCCGGATTGCAAAAAAAGCCTCAATTTTAATAGGAAATTCTAATACATCCTGTACATGAAAATACTGATCAACATACTCAGGATCACTGGCATTTTATCTCTCCTTGCCGTTGTAACGCTTACCGTTATACGTTTTAACCGGGCTGTTATGCTCGACAATCATACCATCCATTACCAGGGCTGGTCGAATGTTTTGCAGCCCCGTGGCTTTGAAATGTATTCACTGCTCATCGCTATCACACTTTTCACATTTGTAGCAATCATTTTGCTCCACCTCTACAACTTATACCTGCGCAGTTACCTGCAGAACGATTAATCAAAACTCTACTACCTAGGCAAATTATTATTTTGATGGCCGTCAAGATGCAGTTTTGATATGGAATCTTAATGTAAGTTTGTAATAAAATCATCATCCGAACTACACTTACTATGGAACAAAATCAATTTACACAGCTCACTGTTCAAACAACCGTAGCGGCCCCGGCAGAAAAAGTGTGGGATAGTTTTACCAACCCTGAACATATTACACAATGGTGCCAGGCTTCAGATGACTGGCATGCGCCTTATGCAGAGAATGACATCAGGACAGGTGGTAAGTTTAAAACAACGATGGCAGCAAAAGACGGAAGTTTTAGTTTCGACTTTGAAGGGGTTTACGACCATGTTGCATTGCATCAGTCGATCGCCTATACAATGTCTGACGGAAGAAAAGTCACCGTATTATTTAATTCAGATGGAACAAATACTACTGTAACAGAAACTTTTGAACCAGAACAACAAAATCCAGTTGAGATGCAACAGGGTGGTTGGCAGGCAATACTTGATAGTTTTAAAAAATATACCGAAAGCCTGGCAGCATAGATGCTATTGAACTACTGCCGGCTTCGATTCAATGGTTGAATCTACAACAGGCGATGTCACTATTTTTTTTACCTGGCAAGCTTTGGGCAGCCGGAAATACATGGATGGCTCTGCTTCCACATCATCGGCATCATAGCCTCGGTTAGCAATATGCGTTTTGATTTCTTCAATATTCGTACGATCGGGAACCCAGGTAACCGTTGTGGTTTTCTTTTTCAGGTCTACTTTCACAGATGTAACCCCATACTGGCGTGACACATAATTTTCAATCCGCTCTTTGCATGACTCACAGTGCACAGCCGGTGTTACAATGACAGCCTTACCTGGTTTTTGTTGTGCTGATAAATTTGTTGCCAGAGCGAAAATCATGATCAGGAATACTGCTATTTTTTTCATTTTTATTGGTTTGGTTAAAGTTACTGAATTCCTGTCCAGGTAGCTGCCTGCTCCCTCCAGTTTAACAAAGTATTCATTTGGCCGGGTTCGACCTGTTTATTTTCTACTGCCAGTTCAATGAGTACCGGATATGTTGTAAGCGAGACCAACCGCACCCCTGCTGCATCGAATGCAGCCGCAGCTTCCGGAAAACCATAGTTAAAAATAGATACCATCCCTTCGATATTGGCACCGGCTTTTTTTAATACTTCACAAACCTGTAAACTGCTTTTGCCGGTAGAAATGAGGTCCTCAATAACCAAAACCCGCTGGCCCGCCTGTATCACCCCCTCAATCTGGTTACCCAATCCATGTTCTTTTGGCTTTGGGCGTACATACATGTACGGTAGTTTAAGTTGATCGGCTGCCATGGCCCCCCAAGCGATTCCGGCAGTTGCAACGCCGGCCAGTGCATCTGCTTCAGGGAATTGTTCAAAAATAACACTGCATAGCTCACTCTTAATAAAGTCACGGTCATAAGGAAAAGACAGCAATTTTCGGTTGTCGCAATAGATGGGGCTTTTCCATCCACTGGCCCAGGTAAAGGGCGATTCTACACTTAATTGTACAGCCCCTACCTGAAGCAGGCGTGCAGCAACAGCTTTTTCGTTTGTCATGGCGCAAAGATAACCGCAATTGAACTGCATATAAAATCAAAACCCTAATTTTATATATAAAGAAACCCCCATGCAGATAAAGATATATTTTGGCGACAAACCTGTATACCTCTGCGATGAAATGGATCAGGCACTCAATGAACTTTTGCATCATCCCGACGTCGTTTTTGTAGATGAACTTTCCTCCCCTGCCATCAATGCACTGCTGCACGAAATAAAAAAACCAGATTTTCATGCGGGCATTATATGGAACAAGGATTTCGAAAAACTGCGCAAAGCTTTTTTCAAACATTTTACAATTATAGAAGCAGCCGGAGGAATTGTTCAAAACCCGGATAAAGACCTGCTCTTTATTTTCAGGCGGGGGAAATGGGACCTGCCGAAAGGGAAAATAGAAAAAAAGGAACATCCGGAAGAATGTGCAGAAAGGGAGATTGAAGAAGAAACAGGCGTAAAAAAATTAAAGCTCAAAAAGAAGATCGGTGAAACGTATCATACGTATGATGAATTTGGAAAGCACCTATTAAAAATCAGCCACTGGTACTATTTCACCTGCAACGGCAAACAGGAATTGGTTCCTCAAACAGAGGAAGACATCACCGAACTTGCCTGGATCAGTACAAAGGATATTCGTAAACCGGTGGCAAATACCTATGAAACGATCAAAGATGTATTAAGGACCTTTTTCGATACCCCATAAGAACCGAACTGTGATGGAAACAAATTTTCTTTTCACCGAAAAACAAAGCTTTCGCCAATGGTGGCTGGTGACCATGTTGGCAGCCCTTAACATCCTGTTTATTTATGCGTGTATACAGCAAATTGGAATGGGCATCCAGTTTGGTGACAAGCCCATGAGCAATGCAGGCTTACTGGTTACAACAGTGGTGATGCTTATTTTTACTGCTGCATTTTTTAATATGGGCTTACCACTAAAATCTCCGGCACCGGCATTTACTACCGCTTTTCTCCGTTTCATGTCAGGTATAAATTTTATAGCTGGACCGACATCCGTGCCTGGCAAATCAGGAAATATGAACCTATCCGCGAATTTGGCGGTTGGGGGCTTAAAGGCAACAGTACCTGTACCGCTTATACAGTATCCGGCGATACCGGGCTTGAAATAACTTTACAAAACGGAAAGAAGATTATGATTGGTACGATGCATGCAGCCGATATGGAAACTGCGATTCAAAAAGCATTGAATAATTTAACATCAGCTTCATAAGCTTTGGTGAACAAAGTTATCCCTGAAAATTTTGAATTAAATAACTGGTAAAGGAATGATCAAATTACAATCAAGCGGCGACTGTGAATTAAATAAAAATTAAACGAATAATTGATATCTTTAAAATCAAAGCAATATCTCAATCATTCACATATAATCGAAATCAATAGTTATGAAATATTCAGGCTTTAAAAAATTCTTCCTCACAATAGTGTTGGCATTTACTTTTTCTTGTCTGTTGGCACAAGACAAACCCGCCATGAATGATACAATAAAAGTTAAAGAACCTGATGTAATCTTTACCCGTGTGGAAGTTGATGCAAGTTATCCTGGCGGGAATACTGCCTGGAGTAAATTTTTAATAAAAAACCTGCGTGCAAATATTGCAATTGACAATAAAGCACCGGGAGGCACTTATATGGTAATCGTGAAATTTGTTGTAGATAAAGACGGCAGTATTTCCAACATTGTTTCCGAAACAAATCATGGTTATAGTATGGAAGCAGAAGTGATCAGGGTGATTAAGAATAGCGGAAATTGGAATCCAGCATATCAAAATGGCCGCCCTGTTAAAGCTTATCGCCGTCAACCAGTCACATTTGTTGTTCCGGAAGAATCAAATAAAAAAAGCTAGCTATAGCGTTAAGAAGCTATCTACTTTTTCTTCAAAACAGCCACCGTTAACCTGCTTACACATACCAGTTTTTCCTGGTCGTCGTGAATTTTAATGTCCCATACATGTGTGGTAGCCCCCAGGTGCAAAGGGCTTGCAGTGGCCGTTACAAATCCGCTTCTGGCACTTCTCAAATGATTGGCATTGATCTCAAGCCCTACACAGATGTTTGTAGACGCATCTATTACAAAATGAGAGGCTACACTTCCCACGGTTTCGGCCAATGCACAACTGGCACCCCCATGTAATAAACCATAAGGTTGGAGGGTTCGTTCATCAACGGGCATTTTCATCTTCAAATAATCGGGGCCTATTTCAACCCATTCCATTCCGAGGTGGGCCCCCATCGTACCAGGGGTTAGCGAACGAACTTCGGGCAGGCTGAGGGCTTTATTGAACCAGATGATATTACTCAATGCAGGATTATTTTTTCAATGAATTGTTCACCACTTCAGGAAGAAACCTCGATACATCCCCACCATTTTTCAATACATCACGTACAAGTGTAGACGCAACGGAAGTGTACTGTGGAAGACAGGTAAGAAATATGGTTTCAATATGATCGGCAATGCTTCTGTTCATATCGGCAATGGCTTTCTCATATTCAAAATCGTTTACATAACGTATCCCCCTCAAAATGAACCGGGCGCCAACTTTACGGCAACACTCCACTGTTAATCCATCATACACCAACGCTTCTACTTTGGGGTTGCCTTCATAAATCTTTCTCAGCCAATCGAGCCGTTGCTCTTCACTGAACATAGGTTGTTTGTTCACATTGCGGCCGATTCCAATATATAGTTTATCAAACAATGGCAATGCCCTGTCGATAATATCGGTGTGGCCGAGCGTAACTGGATCAAATGTTCCGGGGAACAAACAAATGCGTTTCAAGAGAAATGGTTTTGATTGAACAAAATACAACTTATTCCTGGTCGGGTTTGCGGCCCGATAAAAGATACAAAACTGCCATCCGCACTGCCACTCCATTTTCTACCTGCTGCAGGATGATCGACTGGTTGCTATCGGCTACATCGCTGTCTATTTCTACGCCCCGGTTGATGGGGCCGGGATGCATGATCACAATTTCTTTCCCCACCTTATGTAATAATTGTTTGGATACACCATAAGCAAGGTTGTACTCCCTTAATGAAGAGAACAACACCTGGTTTTGGCGTTCGAGCTGGATACGCAACACGTTGGCCACATCGCACCATTGCAATGCTTTTTCGAGGTTATACTCAACCTGTACATCCAGTGCCGCCTGAATATGAACCGGTATCAATGTTGGAGGGCCGCTTACCATCACTTCGGCGCCCATTTTTTTGAGTAAATAAATATTGCTCAATGCCACACGGGAATGCATGATATCCCCTACCAGCAGGATTTTTTTCCCTTGCAAACCACCCGTTTTTTCCATAATGGAAAATGCATCCAGCAATGCCTGGGTGGGGTGCTCATTGATACCATCCCCAGCATTGATAATGGCAGTTCCCGGCAGGTGTTGAGCAAGAAAATGAGGTGCCCCGCTTGCACTGTGGCGCATTACTACCATATCTACTTTCATGCTCAGGATATTGTTAACCGTATCAAGCAGCGTTTCCCCTTTTGAAACAGATGAACCTGAGGCGGAGAAATTGATGGTGTCGGCACTCAGCCTTTTTTCTGCAAGCTCGAACGAGATTCTTGTGCGGGTAGAATTCTCATAAAAAAGGTTTCCGATCGTAATATCCCGCAGTGAATGCACTTTTGTGATAGGCCTTTGAAGTACTTCCTTAAATTGTTTGGCAGTGGATAAGATCAATGAAATATCTACAGCGCTGATGTTTTTAATGCCCAGTAGATGATTGGTGGATAGTTGCATTAAGCAGCGAAGCTACAATAATTTGAAAAAACAAACAAGGCAACTGTTTACCCAATAAAAAAGGAAGCTGGGTATAAACCGGCAGCTTCCTGAGATTTGTCTTGCTTTTGTTTGTTAATGTCGTTGGGTTTCGCAGCGAACCAACAGTTGATAGTGATCAGCCATTCAATATTAGTTCTTGATCATTTTCTGCGTATCCATAGCTACTCCGTTTACTAACACTTGTACTAAGTACATTCCTGACGAAAGGGTCCCCAAACCATTTACCTGCAGGTTGTTGTATCCGTTGCTGACATTGTATTTTTTAGTGATTACTGTTTTACCTGTGATGTTGGTGATGCGTATTTCAGCATTTCCATTTGCACCTGCATCGAAACCGATATTAATTTTATCAATGAAAGGGTTCGGACCAGCCTGCATTGAGATCATTTCTTCAGCCTGTAATTTCACAGCTACCACTTTGCTGTATGAAATGCGCTGGTCTGCATCTACCTGCTTCAAACGATAGTAAGCAATTTTCTTTCCGGCAAGTTCAGCGCTGTTATCCATGAATTTGTACCCTTTAACGCTACCATTTACTGTTAAAGCATCCATTACCATTCCGATTGTGTTGAAACCATTGTTATCAAAAGAACGTTCTACTTCAAAATGATGATTATTGATTTCATTCTCTGTAGACCAGTTCAACATCACTTTCTTATCACCGGCAACTGCATCAAAAGAACGGTAAGTAACTGGCAGTACAAGGTATGAACCAGTGATCTTTTTAAAATAAACACAATTCAAACGCTCCCTTGCTGCTGCACCAGAATAACCATTGTTATATACAAATGAACCCAGGTTCAATTCAATTTTATCACGACCATTGTAATAAAAACTAGCCCTTACATCCATTGCTGAAGTATCAATACTGGGCCTGTTGGTTACCGGCCCCTGGGCACGGATTTTACCACTTCCCAAATCGGTAACAGCTAACAAACTACCAGCAGGGATGCTATAAGAAGTATGGCCATCTGCTTCTACAAATTCACCGATACGTCCACCATCACCATCTACGTCAATAGATGATACATCGAGGCATGGAAAACCGTAGTTTGCACCTGCAGTTGTTTTAAAACTCACTTCAAAAGCAATCCATGACCTGTTAAGGAATGGTGTACCCGGGCCACCGATGATAGGCTGCCAAGCATCTGGGTAACCTTGTCCGGGAGTTTCCATGGCTACGAGGTAAGCACCACCATACATGCCATTTATTTTAATAAAGCAATCGATACCTGCAGTTACATTGGGGAACTTGTAAATAGCGCCTGTTGAAAGTGCAGTACCTGACACTAAAGTTGGGTTTGAAAATTGCAGCCTTGGAGAAGCACATGCAGACTGAGCATTTACTGAATGCTGAGAGAAGATCATGAACGTTGCAATGATGCATACGTTGATAAGGGTAGAGATCGTTTTCATTTTCTTTGTGGTTTGGGGTTAAGAAAAAAAACGGTCATCAAAGGAGGTGGCCAAAAGCCTGGGGATCGAAGCCTTTCGAGGGAGATTGGGGTACGGGTGTGAAATCGGTTGCTAGTTGATCGAGGTAAGCATTGTTTCGATTTCGAATACAAACATAATACGCGTTTTTGAATCTTGCAAGCTTTTTGGGCAGTATTTTTACGGTCCTTTACGCAAATTCGCACAAAAAAACCGGGCATTTTGAGGAATTTACTGCCTACAATCAACCCCCCGATTCCAATAAAGAATTGAAAACGAAAAGAATCTTGTAAACAGTTCTTGAAACTTGCGAGCTTATAAAAACAGAAAAAAAAATCAAAAAAAACTGAAAAAAAGGAAAAAAAAATACTGAAGGATGGATAAACGGGGGTTAGAATCAACAAAAAAATACCGGAGTTGGAAAAAATAAAGCCGAATTATTGGCCCCTATTCATACAGAATGACTGCCTGATCCCCCCATTCTACCTTTACTTTTTGTGCCTGAAGGGTATCTATGGCAATGCCGTAATAGTCGGGTTGAATGGGTAATTCCCTGTTGAAACGCCTGTTAATCAGTACACATAGCTCCACTTTACGGGGGCGGCCAAAATCCTGCAATGCATCCAGTGCAGCCCTGATGGTACGGCCGGTATACAAAACATCGTCGATCAGAATCACTTTTTTACCCTCTATATTATATGTAAGCTGCGTTTCTTTTGGAATGTGCAGCTCATCTCTGATATCATCCCGGTAAAAAGTAATGTCCAATATGCCAAATTGAATGGTACTTGCTGGTTGCAATTCACGCATTATATCAACCATTCGATGGGCAACCTGGATGCCACGTGGCTGGAGGCCAATAAAAACAACATCGCTTATATCTTCCTGGTTCTCGAGCAATTGGCAAGCGAGTCGCTTTAAAGTGAGATTCAATTGTTGCCCCGAAAGTAAAATTTGCATACTGCTAAATTAGTAAACATTTGATTTCAGCTACAGAAGAATGGTGTAAAGAGTTAAGCCCCCAGGTTTGGGGGCTTAAAAAGATTAAAAACGGGCACTACTACTTTCCTCCATGCAGGGAGGCTTGTAATGCTTCCAGTTCTTCCCATTTTGCCGAAGCGGCCAGTTTTGCCTGCTTAGGCCATGTGGCGGGGTTATGCACCTGGAACTTACTGCCAGCAGCATCTAAGATGACTTGAAGCTTCTTAATGCTGCATTTGGCCAATGCTTTATAGGTACTGATATCATTTGTGGCAAGTAGAGCGGCGATCTTCTTTCCTATCCCTTCAATCCTGGTGAGGTCGTCGGCAACAACGGCCTGCTTAGGTTTTACAATATTGGTTTTGGCTACTGAAACTGACTCTTTTTTCACCCTTGCCTTTTTTACGGGTGATGGAACGGGAACTTCTATCAAGCAATTTTCAACGGGATACCCAAATATTTCTGAATAGGCTTTAGAACTATCATCATTTACCCACCTGCCATCGTTAAGTAAATAACGATACTGGTAGGTTTTTCCGGGAGTTAGTGAAAGTTCGGCTACCATTGAACCATCTTCCTTTTTCTGGAGAAATATCCCTTCCTCCGTATTCCAATTGTTGAATTCTCCGAGTAAAATCCCCTGTGTTGCATCTGCTACGTATGCTGCGGGTAATGTAAATGAAACTTTTGTTGTCATGAATGTTTGTTCTGGTGATAAATGGGCTATACCTTGGTTAATACCATGCCCGGCAGGATGTAACCCTTAGTGTATCCACATATTATTCACAGTATACAAATCACCGCTGCTTTTTAATGATGTGTCCTGAATATGGCCGGTTTTAATGCCATCCATCTTTGCATATTCACCCGGATGCCTTCAGCGGGAGGAAGCAACATTATTTTTTTATTGCGGATACTGCTGGCAACGATATGAACATTGCGCACCTGGTCGAACACTTCTAAAACGGTTCCTGGAATACTGTCGTACCATAAACGGCCAGTTGAAACCGACAGCTGACGGGTGTACCAAACGATTATACTATCCCTTGAATTTTTTACTGATAAAAGGGCATGGCACCGGTATCCTAACACAACTTTTTCTTCATTCAAAGGTTGCCATTGATACGCAATCACCGAATCTTCGATGAGGTATTTGTAAGCATCTGTTAAGCTGAATTCATTAAAGCGTTCCTCTTTTGAATGGTCGGTAAAAAAAGCGCCATGGATCAACTGGTGGCCAATTTTTTTCCTGTTCCGCCAGGGATTATACGGTGTCGTATGGGAATAAGAAATCCCATAATGATCGTTGAAAACCTGCCGAAGTGTTGTGCTACTTATGCGTATATTGCTACCAGTTAGCCCTTTAAAGAACAAGGGGGTTTGTATGTACTTTATTTCTATCGCCTTTTGGGCATGTAGCCCTCCGGCATACAGAAATGCCAGCAGCAACAAATATCCTCTCAGAAAATAGGCCATTATTTTTCCTGCATGAATGGATAACGGTAATCTGTAGGTGGATTAAATGTTTCTTTAATGGTACGGGCACTCAGCCAGCGATAAAGGTTGAGGATAGAACCTGCCTTATCATTCGTTCCGCTGGCCCTGGCACCGCCAAACGGTTGCTGCCCAACTACAGCCCCGGTGGGCTTATCATTGATATAAAAATTACCTGCACTGTTGCGGAGTTTATTGGTTGCCAATTCCACCGCAAACCTGTCCTGCGATATTACAGCACCAGTGAGTGCATACGATGAAGTACTATCTACAAGTTTTAAGGTTTCTTCAAACTTATTTTCATCGTAGATATAAACAGTAAGCACTGGGCCAAACAATTCTTCGCACATGGTAACATACATTGGGTCGGTTGCCTCAATGATCGTTGGTTCTATGAAATAACCAAGTGTTTTATCACACTTGCCCCCTACACATACTTTGGCCTTGCTGTCTCTCTTACGGGCACCTTTGATATATCCTTCAAGTTTATCAAAACTCTTTTCATCAATAACTGCATTTACAAAATTGGTAAAATCTTCCACCGTTCCCATTTTCATGGTCTTCACCTGCTCAACCAGTTTTTTCTTTACTTCCGCAGCCATATTAGAAGGGATGTAAGCCCTTGAAGCTGCAGAACATTTTTGCCCCTGGTATTCAAATGCGCCCCTTGCCAATGCGGTAACAACCACATCGGGATTGGCCGATTTATGTGCAATGACGAAATCTTTTCCTCCGGTTTCTCCAACGATCCGGGGATACGACTTGTACATCCCCATATTTTTACCAATGGTCTCCCACATTTTATTAAATACACCTGTACTACCGGTGAAGTGTATGCCAGCAAAATCGGGATGGTTGAAAACCACTTCGCCGATGGTAGGTCCGTCAATATATACAAGGTTGATAACACCATCAGGCAACCCGGCTTCTTTTAGAATACGCATAAACATTTGTGCGCTGTACACCTGTGTGTTGGCACATTTCCATATTACCACATTTCCACACATAGCGGCACTGGTAGGAAGGTTCCCTCCAATGGCTGTAAAGTTAAATGGCGTTAATGCGAACACGAATCCTTCAAGCGGTCGGTACTCCATCCTGTTGAACATTCCCTGCCCGCTAATAGGTTGCTGACGATAAATATCACTCAGGAAATGAACATTGAAACGGAGAAAATCAATCAATTCACAAGCCGCATCTATTTCTGCCTGAAATGCATTTTTGCTTTGCCCCAGCATAGTCGTTCCATTGATGTAGGGCCTGTATTTTCCTGCAAGTAGGTCTGCAGCTTTCAGGAATATATTGGCCCTGTTCTCCCAACTCATATTGGCCCACTTATCTTTCACCCTTAAAGCAGCATTGATGGCTTTAGTAACATGCTTTGCCTCTCCTGTATGAAATTTACCAAGCAAATGCTTCCTTTCATGTGGGGGGCGTATTTCAACGGTATTGCCTGTACGAACTTCTTCCGAACCGATGTACATTGGCACATCAATTTGTTCGCTTTTCAATTCTTTGATTGCTTTCTTAAGGGCCGCTTTTTCGGGGCTTCCGGGTGCATAAGAAAGAACGGGTTCATTGGCCGGCATTGGGTAGTAGAAATCTCCGTATTGCATGTTGTATGTTTTATGGGTGGTTGGTTTGATGATGTTTTTATAATGATAGGTATGTTTGGCCATTATGCCCGGATGGTTGATCAGCAATGCATTAAATCATACCATTGACCTTGTTGGATATACATACCTGTGAATTGTTGCTTGAAAGTTATTACTATTTTTTTAGTACATCTCTAATTGGTGGGCATAATTTTAGTGCCCATTCCATTACACTTCGTTCTCTTTTTCGCTCATCAGGTATGCTTTTATAAAGCCATCAATCTCTCCGTCCATTACTGGGCCTACATTGCCTACTTCATAATCGGTTCGGTGGTCTTTGATCATTTTATATGGATGAAAGACATAGGACCTGATTTGTGACCCCCATTCAATTTTCTTCTTGCTTGCATTTTTTGAATCGATGGCTTCCTGGCGGCGGCGCATTTCTTCTTCATACAAACGGCTTTTGAGCATTGCCATCGCTTTTTCCCGATTCTCGCCCTGGGTGCGGGCCTGCTGGCATTCGATAATGATCCCGCTTGGTTTATGCGTCAGCCTTACGGCGGTTTCTACTTTGTTTACGTTTTGCCCGCCGCTACCACCACTCCTGAAAAAAGCCCATTCCACATCAGCTGGATTTACTTCAATCTCTATGGTATCATCAATTAAAGGGTAAACATAAACGCTGGCAAAAGAAGTATGCCTGCGGGCATTGCTATCGAAAGGAGAAATGCGTACCAGCCGGTGTACCCCGCTTTCGGCTTTCAGGAAGCCGTATGCAAACGGACCGTCAAACTGAAAAGTGCAGGTTTTGATCCCTGCTCCATCTCCCCATTGCCAATCCAGTTCCGAAACAGCCCAACCTTGCTTTTCTCCGTACATTCGGTACATCCTGGCCAACATTTCGGCCCAGTCCTGGCTTTCGGTACCACCAGCCCCGCTGTTGATCTGCAATACAGCCGGTAATGCATCTGCCGGATCATTGAGCGTACTTTTAAATTCTGCTTCTTCAATGGCAGCAATGGCTTTATCGTAAGATTCTTTTACTTCCTCTTCCGATGTTTCCCCCTCTTTCCAGAAATCAAACAACACAGCAAAATCCTCTACGGATGTTTCCACATCATAGAACATGTTAACCCAATACTCGTTGTTTTTGATTTCTTTCAGTATAGAAGTAGCCCTGGCGTTGTCGTCCCAAAACCCAGGCGAAAGTGAAAGTTGTTTGTCGTTGTTTATTTTGGATTCCCTGTTAGCGACGTCAAAGAAACCTCCTCAAGACCACTATACGGTCCCTCATATCCTTTAATTGCTCGATTGTCATATCGCAAAGATAGGCTTTTGATACAATCACAACAGGGTAAAAAAACAAAAAAGTCCCTAAGCGGGACTGTAAAAATTTAGTATATGGATAAGCGTTTATCCCGAAACTGGGTAACATCCAAAAAATGCGAATACAGAATGAAGGAGTTTTTTCATGAGGGAAGGTTTAAGTTAAAAATGTTGGGTTATCGGTACTTAACGCATTAAGGCTTACTTTATTGTGATGGGTGACAGGGAAACTTCCTTTGTACCTGAAATTTGAATCCGGTATTCCGTATTAGTACATGTTGTCAAACTTTCAATGCCAGGTTTTTGAACATGTTGCATGTAATGCAATTTGTAAGAATCAGACAGCCATATCCCATTTGAATAATTTGTTCACCAATAGTCAACCCTTTTCAAGATTTAAGCGATTTATA
>JBPOHG010000034.1:0-18968 GCA_052035835.1 Bacteroidota bacterium
CAAACAATCAATACCCCCGGCAGTGTGATATTGAAATTTGTAAACGAAGAAGGCCAGTTGCTTGGCTGCATCAACCTGCAGGAAAAGCCTGCCGGTTTATACCTGGGGATGTTTAGTGTTTTACCCAATAACCAGGGGGCTGGAATCGGCAAAAAATTGTTGTTTGCAGCCGAGTCTTATGCAATCAGCAGATCAATAGATCGGTTATATATGACCGTTATTTCGGTACGAACAGAACTTATCAACTGGTATATTAGGAATGGATATCGAACAACCGAAGAAAGGATCCCGTTTCATGAAGACGGCGTGAGTGGCAGGCATGTGCAGGAACTCGAGTTTATTGTACTCGAAAAATTTATAAATACCCGGGCATAAAAAAAGAATGCCGGGAAGACATTCTTTTCTATTGTAATCACATTGATGTAAGATCAATGGGCGGCACCGGGTAATGCCACATCACTGTTCCAGGTGTCGCGGTGCATTTTCCATTTACCGTTTTCTTCTTTCCAGATAACGATGAACTTTCCATTGTCAAGCGACTTGCCTGCAGCATCCAGGATATCATATTTGCCTATTTCCGCAACAGCTTCCTTTCCTCCCATCACTTCCTCTGTTGTAAGTTTGATATTTTTGATCCCCATTTTTACACCCCCGTTAAAAAATCCGTTGAGTGCAGCCGCTCCGCACATTTTCGGCATATTCGATGGCATAATACATGCATCGGAAGTATAGCAGTTTACAAATCCGGTAGAATCCCCGGTAGAAAAATAAGCGCCATACTTTGCATTGCTGGCCGCAATCTGCGCTTTCACTGAATCCAGACTGAAGGAAACAACCTGTTCTGCAGCTGCAACCGTTTCCTGCTTTTTCTCTTCATTGCATGCGATCATGAACGACATGAATCCTACACATGACCATTGGAATATCTTTTTCATAACTTTTTTTTTACAATATTAATTTGAAGTGCCGGCTTTTTGCATACCCATTTGAGGGTATATCTGTTACTGCAATTTGGCCAGCCAAAAAGAAGCATTCATAAATAAAGGGATATGGCTATACAAACTCCAGCCTACGAATAAGTTGTTGTTTGGTGCACCGGTACCATCATCTAGTGGTGAGCTGTCGGTAACCATGTAAACGCGGCCCTGGCCGTAAGATGCTGATGCGCTCATCACCCTCGTATTGCCCTGGGAATATCCATTTTGCCAGATAAGCCCCTGAACAGTGGCATTGGCAGATGGATAGAGCGTAAGGGTGGCCCCATTGTGAAAATCTAAATTTGTAACATGGCCTTCTGTCCCATGCAGGATGGGGTTGGTACTATTACCCGAAAGCACATTGCTGCTCAATTGTGTAATATTAGTAAGATCAACAGTAAACCCAAAAGGGTTGGTAACAGAACCATTGTTGTTCATTAAATCATTCCAGATATCGGGTGAATCCCAACCATCGTTGTTACGGTCGGAAATGGTATGATCTGCCACCATAAATAAGCCTCCACCATTGTAAACAAAATTGAGGATGGCTGTTTTTTCTGATGCCGTAAAACGGATATTTGGCTCGTCGATCACAAATACGTGATAGTTTGAAAGATCCTGGCTGTTGGATGTATTTCCAAAAGTAATACTTCCAGAAGAGGGAAGGGTTTCTACTGAGTGCCCTTTTTTAACCAACGCAATTCCCCAGCTCGATAAAGCACCGGTCCAATAGGTATTTGAAGTGGTGGATGTAACTGTAGACTGCAGCGGGGTAGGGAATCGTTGAGGCGTACTGTTATCCTCATCAATCACCCAGTCGGCATTGCCAGCAGTTTCCCCCTGCGAAGCATCAAAAAGGAATTTTTTTACCGTAATTCCGCCTCCGCCACCACCACCGGTTCCGGCATCGGTGATAGTAATATCATCGAAATTGATACGGCTGGTAGTTCCATCTGTTTTCCTGATTTCGAGCCTGATATTACCCGTACTATTTAATGTAAATGTTGCTGTACTGAGAGTGGTTGATGAAGTGGTAATGGAAGATCCTGCCTGGGTATAGCTTACCCCACTGTTGTTGCTGTACCAGAGTTGCCAGGTAGAGGATGCATCGGTTCCATACTTTGCATGAACAATGGAAACGGTTGCTGCCCCATTGGGATGGTCGAATTTCATGGTGAGTTTACCACTGTTGCGAACCCTTGCGGATTGCGTACCGTTTTTGCGGTCGGATGTACTGTTTCCTATCAGTGCATCAGATAAATTCCAGGTTCCCGAAGACAAAACTTCATCCGCTGCTGTATAACTGGTTTTGGTGCCGGATTCAAAATTTTCGCTGTTGCTTGCCAGGAGAGAGGCAGCCGCCACCAGTTTCCCCTGGCTTTCTACAGGTGGATTTACTCCTAATTCTTCAACCGGGCTAATTTTGGTACATGAGATAATAAAGAAACAGGCAACCATTGCCTTTAGAGAGGTTTTGTGCAGATTCATAGACAGTTATTTTATTGGAATAAAGGCTAATATAATAATAATCCGAATGATTATGCCTCAATTATTTTTGATTATTACAAAAAACGCCTATATTTATCCCTAATCTTTTTTAAAACACTTTACATATCTATGAAAAAACTGCTTCTTTTCGAAAGCCTGTTTGCTTTCGTTCACGCTCCCCCAAAACATCAACAAATTTTTCAGTCTTCGAAGTGTTGCTAAAATACTTGAACCCAATCTCTGTAAATATTCTTTAAACAATACCTATTACTCACATCAACATCTAATCATGAAAAGAGTTGTACTACTCTCTGTTTTGATGGCTATGGTTGGTATGGTTTCTTTTGCCCAGTCAGATAAATTCTGGTCTGCCACCAAAGAAAGCCGCAGTAGCATCATCACAGACAAAGCCGTATCAAGGTTGTCCTTTCCAAAAAATTTCAATTTGTTTACTTTGAACAAACCGGCGATGCGCCAGGAATTGTTCAGCATTGTAAACCAATCAACAAGGCGATCTGCCATTATCAGCCTGCCAAATGCGGATGGTGCCCTTGAAAATTTTGAAGTGTATGAGGCTTCCAACTTTGAACCCGAATTACAGGCGAGGTTCCCGGAGATCAGGGCTTTTTCTGGTAAAGGGATTACTGATCCTTCTGCTGTTTTGAAACTGAGTTTTTCTCCCCGGGGAGTTCAAACCATGGTATCAAGGGCTGATAAGGGTGCCGAATTCATAGAAGCTTATTCCCAGGACCGCACCATATATGCTGTATTCAAATCTCAGCGTGTACCCGGCCAACTGCCTTGGAATTGTTCAACTGAAGACAGGAATGCACTCAGTCAAATCAGTTCAAACCTTCCTGCATCTGCAAGGTTAGCGAGTTCAACCGGCGAATTAAAAACCATGCGCCTGGCTCAATCATGCAATGCTGAATATGCAAATTATTTCGGCGCTACCAGTGCAGCACAAGTTAACCTGGTACTCGATGCATTTAATGCAACCCTTACCCGTTGCAATGGTGTTTATGAAAAAGACCTGGGGCTTCACCTCAACCTGATAGCCAATACTACCAGTGTAATTTATTATAATGCTTCAACTGATCCATATTCAACTACATTGTCGAGTTGGAACCTGTCTTTGCAGCAAACGCTTACCAATATCATTGGAAGTGCGAATTATGATATTGGCCATATGTTTGGTGCTTCAGGTGGTGGTGGTAATGCCGGTTGTATTGGTTGTGTATGTACCAATCCTGCTACCAGTACTTCACTGGCAAAAGGGGCCGGTATCACTTCTCCCGCAGATGGTATTCCTGAAGGGGATAATTTTGATATTGACTATGTAGTACATGAAGTTGGCCACCAGTTGGGTGCCAATCATACTTTTTCTCATTCATTGGAAGGTACAGGTGTAAACAAAGAAGTAGGTTCTGGTATTACTATCATGGGATATGCTGGTATCACTACCCGTGATGTTGCGCCACATTCAATTGATATCTACCACCAGGCTTCCATTGCACAAATTCAAGCGAACCTGGCTACAAAAACCTGTCCGGTTACCACCAATATTTCTGCCAATAATGCTACTCCTGTTGTAGCACCAGTGAGCAATTATACAATTCCCATCAGCACACCGTTTGCACTTACAGGTTCAGCAACTGATGCCAATGCAGGTGATGTATTAACATACTGCTGGGAACAGAATGACAACTCAACTACATCGGGTGCAAGCAGTATTGCGAGCCCAACAAAAACTACCGGGCCTAATTTCCTTACTTTCTATCCAACCACTTCACCAACCAGGTTTTTCCCTCGATTATCAACCATTCTTGCGGGAGGCTTAACAACCGGTCCGTTGGCTGGCGGAGATGCAGGAACCACCATCGAAGCGTTGAGTTCTGTTGCAAGGACACTTAATTTCAGACTAACGGTAAGGGATAATGCGCCTTATAGTTCTGTTGCTCCGGTAAAAGTTGGGCAAACGGCTTTCACTGATATGGTAGTAACGGTATCAGCAACATCTGGCCCATTTGCGGTTACAGCTCCTAATACAGCAGTTTCATGGGCAGGTAACTCGGTACAAACGATCACCTGGAATGTAAACAATACCACCGCTGCCCCGGTAAGTTGTGCCAACGTTAAAATCTCTTTATCTACCGATGGCGGACAAACATTCCCAACGGTGCTCATTGCCAGTACGGCAAATGATGGTACAGAAGCATTGACCATTCCAAATACGCCATCTACCACTGCCAGGATTAAAGTGGAGGCTGTAGGAAATATTTTCTTTGATATTTCAAATACCAACTTTACCATTACTGCTGGCGGTGCTACATTAACAACCATCACTACTTCTGCAATTTCTCCGCTTACATATTGTGCTGGTGCAGCTGTGAGTGTTCCATTTACTACGAATGCTGCGGCCAATGCCGGCAACGTATTTACAGCACAGTTGTCGAATGCTGCCGGTTCATTTGCCAGCCCGGTAAGCATCGGTACCTTCACTTCAACTGCAGCCGGAACGATTTCGGCAACCATCCCTGCAGGAACAACTGCAGGTACTGGTTACCGTATCAGGGTGGTTAGTACCAATCCTGCGGTAACGGGGTCAGACAATGGAGCGAATATCACTGTGAATACCGCCCCAACTGCTTCCACAATTACAGCTGGCGGAGCTACTACATTCTGTGCCGGTGGTTCTGTTGTTCTAAGTGGAAATAACAATGGCGGTACCTGGAGCAACGGTTCCAGTGCAACATCCATTACCGTTACAAGTGCTGGCACTTATTTTGTAACAAATTCGAATAACTGTGGATCTGTTCAGTCTAATTCAATCACAGTTACTGTTAACCCATTGCCAACGGCTTCTACAATTACCGCAGGCGGACCAACTTCATTCTGTGCTGGTGGTTCAGTTGTGTTAAGTGGCAATAATAACGGGGGAACCTGGAACAATGGTTCTACTGCTACTTCCATCACTGTAACAGCATCTGGTACTTATTTCGTAACAAATTCGAATGGTTGCGGATCGGTACAATCTAATGCTATAACAGTTACTGTTAATCCATTGCCAGTTGCTTCTACCATCACTGCAGGCGGCGCTACAACATTCTGTGCAGGTGGTTCTGTAGTGTTGAGTGGTAATAACAATGGAGGTACCTGGAGCAATGGTTCTAGTGCCACTTCTATTACAGTTACAACTGCAGGAACATATTTTGTAACGAATACGAATAACTGTGGATCTGTACAGTCTAATTCGATTACTGTTACCGTGAATCCTCAACCAACTGCATCTGTTATATCAGCAGGGGGCAATACCGCTTTCTGTGCGGGAGGTTCAGTGGTATTGAATGGCAATGTTGGGGGTACCTGGAGCAACGGTTCTACTGCTGCTTCAATTACCGTAACAACATCAGGCACTTATTTCGTAACTAACACGAATAGTTGCGGATCCGTTCAGTCGAATTCCATTACTGTAACTGTAAATCCTTTGCCAACTGCTTCAACTATTACTGCAGGGGGCAATACCACATTCTGCTCGGGCGGTTCAGTTGTTTTGAGTGGAAACGTAGGTGGTGTTTGGAATACAGGTTCTACAGCGAGTAGCATTACTGTATCTAATTCAGGCGCCTATTTTGTTACCAATACCAACAATTGTGGATCAGTTCAATCAAATACGATCAACATCAGTGTAAATCCATTGCCGGTGGTATCATTTAGCGGGCTTTCAGCCTCTTATCCTGTAAATGGAGCGGCTGTTACCTTAACAGGTTCACCTGCTGGTGGTACATTCAGTGGAACCGGAATTTCCGGAAATACATTTAATCCGGCTACCGCTGGAGTAGGTGGGCCTTATACTATCACGTATAGCTATACCAACACCAACGGATGTACGAATACAGCATCACAACAAACATCGGTTACAGCTGCTTGTACAACGCCTGCAAGGCCAGGAACGATCACTACCGTGGGTGGTACAGCGAAGGTTTGCCCGGGCGACACAAAATCATATTCAATAGTTGCTGTTGCCGGCGCAACTTCTTATACATGGTCGGCTCCTCCGGGAGGGGTGATCACTGGCGGACAGGGTACAACACTGGTAACCATCAATTATACGAGTGGTTTTACCGTAGGGGATTCCCTGCGGGTAACTGCCAACAATGCATGTGGCAGCAGCCAGGCCAGGGCTTTAAAAATCAATAGGAATTCGGTTCCCTCTACACCGAGCGCAATTACAGGTTCTGTATATGGGGTATGCAATGCTTCTTCAATACCTTATTCTGTAACGAATGTGGCAGGAATGACATATGCCTGGACATGGAGTGTTGGTACTGCAACCATCGCTTCTGGTCAGGGCACCAATGCTGTTACGTCTAATTTTGGTGCAGGCTTTGTAACTGGAAAATTATCTGTTACTGCTACCAATGCTTGTGGTACTTCTAATGCCAGAAGCCTTAGCGTATATGCAAGGCCGGCAGTACCGGGAGCCATCACAGGCGCTGCTTCCGTTTGTACAATGCAGCAGGCTGTCCCTTATTCAATTGCACCGGTTGCGAGCGCTACTTCTTATATCTGGTATGCACCCAGTGGTTCAACCATTTCTGATGGTGTAACTACTTCAACAAGCAGCAGCCTCGCAACAACCGCCACCAGCGTTACGGTTAATTTTGGATCTACTGCTGGCCAGGTTCGTGTAAAAGGAGTAAACAGCTGTGCTCAAGGCGGTGTAGCTTCATTGGCAGTTGCATTTGTAGCTTGTAAAGAAGCCATGTTCGCTGGGGCCGATACCAAGTTCAACAACGCTGTTGTATTCCCGAATCCTTCCAATGGGGACTTCAGTATGATGGCTTCAAAAGAAGCCGGCATAGTGAAAGTAGAAGTAATGAATGAATTCGGGCAGCAGGTATACAATACCGTTATGCGTACAGAGAACGGACTTATCAGGTTACAGTTACAAGACAAACTCACGACCGGGATCTATATGGTAAGAACGACCATCAATGGAAAAGTGGAAGTAAGAAAAGTAATCGTAGCTAAATAAAGCTTGCATACTTAAATACAGTGCCCCACCGTAATAAAATTCGGTGGGGCTTTTTTTTAGGCCAATACAAATCATCATCTTTTGAGATTACCCTACTGTTACAGGGATTAGAAGGGGAGAGGGAGATTACCATTAGAGATGAACTTGAAAAAGTTTACATGGGGCAAGCCGCTATATTATCATCCCATATTACATATGCCGTATATGAAGCGGGCAGGGTTAAATTGATGCGCTCAATGATCAAAGGCTAAAATAAGATGATCCTTACATGAATATCTTCTAGTCTTCTGCTTGCTATCATTTGCACCCTGCATTATCCTGTTCGAGGTTTAATACAGCTTCGGTTTTAAGATACAACTGAAAAGCTTCTTCTGCATTTTCGCCAATGCAAACGATGCCCATTTTCCCAAACTGTGAAAGTGCTCCGATCATGTGAAACATAACCCCTTTTTGCGTAGCCCCATCGAAATGCAACCCATGGTACATCGCCATGTCGATGAGATCCTGGGGGATCAGCCCCTTGTATGACTCGTGTTGCAGGTTATCAGAGGCAAAATAAGCCCTTTGCTGGCCCGAGGGAGTAGTAAAAACCCCGGTCTCCTCATTGTAACTACCATTCGTTAAATATTGCATCATAAGATAAGGATGCGTAGTGCCCCCTTTGCGTAAGTTGATCTCGATGGCATAATGTTTCCATTGGCCACCTTCGTTCACAGAAATAAAATCTATGCTATACCTTCCCAATATTCCCTCTTTTGCCATTTCATGGGAAATCCTTCGGGCGATGCCGGCAATATCGCGGCTGTAATTGGTATGAGCAGGGAAATGGGCACCAATGAATACCTGGTTCTCTACCGGGTCGAGTTGCTGATCATGCGTAGATACGATTTCAATAACAGCTTGGGGATTGATACGGCATTGAACAGAGGGGGAAGTTTTTATTGAGCCTTCAACAAATGCTTCTGTGATGCCACCCATTTGGTTAAATTTTTCCATGAATGCATGGCTGCTCAGATTGGCGGCTACTGGTTTCATCGCCTCCATTAAATGCAAGTTGATCCATCCTGCCATTTCGGTATCTGCCATATGGGAAGGATACCTGAACACCGCATTCCCATCTCCCGAAAATCCATCATTCAGTTTAACAAGTGCTTTTTGTAAAGCAGGGTTTCTATGTTTCAATAAACACAACGCTTCAACGATTTCATCATAACTATGAAGGTTCTCACTTCCATCCGGCATCAGTACCCCGGCCCGGCGAAATAATTCCCTGCTGCCGCTCTTGGTTCCAAAATAGTTGAATGCAGGGTCGCATCCATAAAGCGGGATATTCAATTGAACAGCCAATGTACGTTCAAATCCGGTTACATTAAAACAAGCGATATGAGTAGCATGCCCCGGCGTTATACTTTTTTTTATTCGATGGAGGAGCCTGGGCCGGTTGAGGATTTTTTCGGTTAATGATACAGGTGAGGGATCGTAACAACTTAACAAAGTTAACCTTTCCCTTGCATGGTAACCGGTGATACCTGGTAAAAGGTGCAGGTAGTAATCGATGATCACAGGGTCAATTGGCATACTGCTAACATAAATCACATGTGTACAGGGCATACGCAATAACATCAATAAGCAAAGTAATCTTTCCTCATAGTGCAATGCCCCATTCACTTTTGAAAGTACTTCCTGATCGAGGGTAAGGCTAGGTACAACTACAATTGTTTTGGGAGCAAGCGGGTCGGGGAATACCCGGTTAAACTGGTTGGTGAAACTTAATTGAAGTTCATGAAACTGCTTTATTTCTTCTTCTGACGCAGGGGTGGGAGTAAAGGAAATCTTGCTTTGTAAAAGAGGAAGTACATGCATAGATAATGGTATATTCCTCAAGATGAAAAAAAACCGTGGGATAAAGCCTGAGATTGATCAGGCAATACGGCGTATTTTGTCAGTAAGAAGATACAATGAGGATGTGTAAATATCAATACAATCAGGCAGCCTTGAACCCACTAAGGAATGATGCTTACATTGATCGCATTCAGCCCCTTTGGGCCACGGGTAGTTTCGAAACTTACTTTATTATTCTCTTTAATGACTGTTGAAAGTGCGTTGATGTGAACAAAGATGCTTTCTTTTGAATTGTCATCTTTAATAAAGCCATATCCCTTACCCGCATCAAAATAAGTAACTACTCCAGTGCGTATGAAACTATTTTTCCTTTCTTCGGTTTGCCGGGGCACACCAATTTCAATTTCTTCGATATCAATAACCTTTTTCTTGGAAGGGTCTGGTGGGGTGGCCGAGAGGTTCCCATCTTCATCTACATAGGCAATCATATCATCCATGGATGAACTGTCCGATTTTTCCTTTTTCTCTTTTTTCTTATCAGCTTTGGCATTCTTTAATTGCTGTTTTTTCTTTTCCCTTTCCCGCTTGTTCCATGATTCTGCCATCTGAATAAATTTTAATGAAATAAACCCTGGGCTGAATTAACCGTATACCCGCTTCTGCAAACGAAGGTATTGTTTATTAATAACTAATCCTGATTTTGAAAGGTGATCCATTAAGAAGAACGAAAAGTAATTATACACGTAATGTGATGTTAATCAGTAAAAATTCCGGTTATTTAAGTTAAAAATAGGTGCTGCGATGGTAATAAGTTGCTTTTTATTAGTTCAAGTGCAAGTAATAGTGTATCTTTATCTTGTTAATATGAGATATCTCGCATAAGTAGCTGAAGATTTTCCCTTGCAATTACTGCATCTGTTATAGTCCTCTTTACAAGCCTTTTCTCTCTATTTTTTATTTATTAATTTTTAGTATGAACATTTTTGTTTCCAATTTAAGCTTCAACGTACAGGATGAAGATTTACATGGATTTTTTGCAGAGTATGGTGAAATCAGCTCTGCCAAAGTAATTACCGATAAATTTACTCAAAAGAGTAAAGGATTTGGTTTTGTTGAAATGCCCGATAATGCAGCTGCGGTTAAAGCCATTGCAGAATTAGACGGTTCAGTAGCTGATGGCAGGACAATCCGTGTTGCTGAAGCAAGGCCAAAAGAAGCAAGGAAGCCTTTCAATTCCTTTGCATAGTATCAGCTTTTCCCATTCATTTTAAAGCATACAATATGACTGCAGATTCAATTTCAAAACATGTTGAACAGGGATTGTTAAACACTAAACCTGTGAGCATTTTTTTCAAACAACGCAATACCATGGTTGGCTTCTTTATTAAGGAGCATGATTATGAAGATATGAAAGCGAAAAATTTCTGGAGAATCGTGTCAGAAGCCAAAGTGAAAGAATGGAAAAAAACAAAAGACAGTAACCTGGCTCGTATTTATTCTGGAGAAAGTTTTTCCCGTATCAAAGAGACGGCCCAATAATCATATTTATTTCACTGTTTTATATCAACGCTACCCGTAAGAGTAGCGTTGTTTTTTTTGGAATGATGAAATATATCAGTGTTTCATTTGATTGTAGTCATTGAACTGCATCTCCTTGTTCGTAACCTTTGAGTAGAAATTAAAAAATCATCATTATGAGTTACACAAACGCAGCACATTTGGGACATGCCCACCAGGAATGGATTAAATCCCTGGACTTCTATAAAGACGAGTTGAATATCCTTGAAAAACGCCTTACCGAAATATCTTCGCGGAATACAGGTGCGGAAGTAAATGCCGGTGCAGAACATTTTCAGAACCAGTTTATCATTCAACGCAATAATATTGATGAACTCAAGCACAGCATCAACGAACATGCCCATGCTGTTTTTGAAGATGTTAGCAACCATGCAGGCCGTGTGGAAGAAACCAAAGTAACCGATCACCAACGTATAGGATCTGAAGTTGCCGTGCTTGAAAAAGTGATCAATGAACTCAGGCATGAATTCAATGTATATGTAGCCAAATGGATATGACGAACTAACCCGTTATAAAGAAAGGCCGTCGGTAACTTACCGGCGGTTTTTCTTTGCAGGATGTACTGCTTCTTTTTTACTTTCTTATCTTGAGTTGAATGGGCAACAATGGTATCAATATGAACGGACTTTCCCCTTCTGAGGTCCTGCAAAGCCGATCGAGTCATGGCGACAACAGGATTGTGGAGGGCAAGGATACGGCATTGGCAACACTGGTTTTGGAAATCATGAAAGAGCCGATGTTCATTTTATTGCTGATAGCTTGTACCATCTATTTTATAACAGGTGAATTAAGGGAAGGTTTTATAATGCTTTTTTCCCTGTTGGCAGTAGCGGGGATCTCACTTTTCCAGGATTACAGGAGCAGGAATGCAGTGAAGGCGCTTCGCAAACTCTCTGCAGGAAAAGTAACGGTTATCCGTGAAGGCAGTGAATTTAGCATCGCTGAAGAAGACATTGTTGTAGGCGATCTGCTCAAAGTACAGGAAGGAGATTTGATTGGGGCTGATGGAAAAATATTACTGGCAAATGATCTTTCAGTCAACGAATCTATTCTTACAGGCGAATCCTTACCAGCTACCAAATTGGCCGACGGTTCGGCGATGTTATATAAAGGAACTCTTGTAACCAGTGGCAGTGCCATTATTCAAATCACTGAAGTGGGTAAGCATACCATGTTTGGTAAAATTGGTTTGTCCCTGCAGGAAATTATCGTACCAAAAACCCCATTGCAACTACAGATAAAGTCATTTGTGGTAAAAATGGTATGGCTGGGTGCGGTTGCGTTTGTGCTCGTCGTATTGCTGAATTATGTTAGGTCGGGTAACCTGCTCCCTTCTTTCATGCAGGGGCTAACATTGGCGATGAGTATCCTTCCGGAGGAAATTCCAGTGGCATTCAGTACTTTCCAGGCGCTTGCCGCATTCAGGTTATTGAAGAACAATGTGATTGTAAAGCAGCCGCCCTATGTTGAAACGCTTGGTTCTGCCACAGTGATCTGTACAGATAAAACGGGTACCCTCACAAAAAATGAAATGAGTGTGGCTTATGTATACGATGCCGCAAACCATCTATCGGTGTCGGTGAAAGAACCAGGCGCTGTACCATTGGATGTTATTGAATATGCCATGTGGAGCAGCGAAACAACTCCGTTTGACCCAATGGAAAAAGCAATCCATGATTTGTATACTCAAGTATCAGCTACGGATAAGCGAACTTTTTTTTCGCTGGTGCATGAATATCCAATAGGAGGCACCCCTCCTATGATGACACATATTTTTTCGAACCAGCAGGGAGAAACGGTCATCGCAGCAAAAGGGGCACCCGAAGCCATCCTCGAAAAGTGTTTGCTGGATAGTACGTTGGTTGCAGGTTATTTACAACAGGCATTATCCTATGCAGCCGAAGGTTATCGTGTTTTGGGGGTTGGAAAGGGGATTTGGAATGAAACAAAATGGCCAATGTCGCAACAGGAGTTCAGATTTGATTTTTTAGGATTACTGGCTTTTCATGATCCTCCAAAATCCCATATAAAAGAAACCATCAGGCAATTTGGGGAAGCAGGTATTCGGGTAACAATGATCACGGGAGATTACGCACCAACAGCTTTGGCCATTGCCAATCAGGTTGGATTGGATCATAACAACGAACTGCTCACCGGTAAAGAAGTGTTGCAATTATCTCCTGATGATTTACAAAAAAAATGTGCCTCTGTAAATATTTATGCCCGTATGTTCCCGGAAGCGAAACTTAAAGTAATTAATGCACTGAAGGAATCGGGGGAAGTGGTTGCCATGACAGGGGATGGAGTCAATGACGGCCCTGCCTTAAAGGCTGCACATATAGGTATCGCCATGGGTAAACGAGGTAGTGAAGTAGCCAAATCTGCGGCTTCTGTAATACTAGGTGATGATGACTTGTCGAATATGGTTACTGCGGTGGCTTTGGGCAGAAGAATGTACGACAACCTGCAGAAAGCAATCCGCTACATCGTTTCTATCCATATCCCAATCATTTTAATGGTAGCCTTGCCCCTGATATTATGGTGGAAATTTGCGCATCTATTCAGCCCTGTACATGTCATTTTTCTTGAACTGCTCATGGGGCCAACCTGCTCCATCATCTATGAACAGGAACCAATGGAGAAGGGGGCTATGCAACGGCCACCTCGCAGGCTTAGCAGCACATTCCTTTCTTTTCGTCAATTGATGTTAAGTGTTATACAGGGGCTTTTGATTGCAGCCGGTTGCCTTGGGATGGCCTATTATTATATGCAAAACGGAGCCGGCGAAACAACGGTACGAACGGTTGCATTCATTACCTTGCTGCAATGCAATATATTCCTAACACTGGTAAACAGGTCTTTCTCCGAATCCGTTTTTAGAAGCCTGGGTTACCAGAACAATTTACTTCGTTTGATCATAGTGGTTTCAATTGTATTGCTGATAGCTATCCTCTTTGTTCCATTCCTGCGAAATATTTTTTCATTGAGTTTGCTATCAACAACTGCATACCTCCATACATTGATCGTGGCATTTGTTGCTGTTTGCTGGTTAGAAGTTTGGAAATATTTTCAACGAAAAGACTGCTGTCGAAACAGGCGGTAATCCTTATAAAATCCCCTTGTGGTAAGCCAGGTGCAATGCCTGAGCCCTGCTGTTTACATGCAGTTTCTGATAAATATTCATCACATGTTTCTTCGCCGTATTGGCGCTGATGGAAAGCCGGGCACCGATCTCTTTGTATAACAAACCCAGTACCAGTAGTTGCAGGATTTCCTGTTCCCTCGCCGTTAGGTCAAAGAAATTATTAGGCTGTTGGGAGTCGCCAGAATGTTTACCTGGAAGCGATAAATTATTGTTTTGTACGAGTTGCAGGATTTTATGAGCGATACCCGGGGAAATGGGTCCAATGCCACTTTCTGTCATCTGCAAAAGCATTTCTGCGATGTTCTCTGCATTTTCATCTTTCAGCAGGTAACCATACGCACCAGCCTTGATTGCTTTGAATATTTTGTCTTCATCATCAAAAATGGTAAGCACCACAAATTTTACAGAAGGGAATAGAGTAGAACCAATCGCGATCGCATCCACACCATCCATGTTAGGCATTTCAAGGTCCATCAATGCTACTTCAGGAAGTTCCTGATCCTGAACGGCCTTCATTTTCTCAATGAACTCGGCGCCATCTGCAGCAGTAAGGGTAACCCTGAACTGTTCGTGCCGCAATAATTTATCACGGAGGATATTTCGGTTACTGGCTTTATCATCAATGATGGCAATCCGTAGGGGCATGCGGGTGATTTTATCAAATATGCGTGAAACAAATATAAAAAAGAATAATCCGAATGGATAATATCTACACAACAATAATCTCTACCTGCGTACCTTCTCCCGGCACTGAATGAATACTGTATGCAAAGCCTGCATCTTTTGCACGTTGCTGCATGTTTAGCAATCCGTTGCCTCCATCATCGCTATTTGATACCGGTGTTGAAAATCCTTTGCCATTATCGGTGATGGTTAGCGTCCATTGTGGCCCCCCATTTTTGCTTTGAATAATAATGTCAGTTGCATTTGCATGTTTGATGGCATTGGATACAGCTTCCTGTATCATCCTAACCAGGTGTAGTGCCTTAGCGTAGTGCAAAATGCGGTTGGCGGGGGCTTCACCTTCAACTTTGAAATGAATATGGGGATAGTATCGATTAAAAGGCTGAATAAAATTGCGGATCCTCAATAAACAGTCTGAGGCATCATAATGATCTTTTTTTAGTGCCCATATCGTTTCCCGCAATGAAGTTATGATGTCCTTGGATGCAAAGCGCAGGTCTTTGATCAGGTTTTCTCGTTCAGCCTCGCCAGGTTCATTTTGCAACAATTCTGTATTATACAAAACAGCGTTTGCATAAGCTCCCAGGCTGTCGTGCAAGTCGCGGGAAATGCGTTCTCTTTCCTGTTTCACTTTTTGTTCTGCTTCCAGTATCCGCAATTTTTTTTCGAAACGCCTTTTGTTGTACAGATTGATAATAAAAACCAGTAAGCCTAAGATTGCCAGGCTACCTGCTAAAATAAACCACCAGGTTTTCCAGAAGGGTGGGGTAATATAAATGCTGATAGATTTCATGGGGGTAGCATTTGAATCAAATGACCGGGAGGCATACATATTAAATGTATATTTCCCGGGTTGCAAATGATATCGCACAGTTTGCATATCATCATTCATGATCCAGTTATTGTCTACACCTTCCATTTTGTATTGGTACACATATTGCGAAGGGTTGTTATTAGATGTAACAATGAAATCAAACGATAATGCATTTTTAAAATATGGAAGCTGAATAGATTTAATATTCCACACAGCGGTATCATGTTCAAGTGGCTGGTTATTGATGCGTATACCGGTAACGAGGAGGTTCATCTTTTCCCGGTAATCATTGATTTGATCAGGATAAAAACTGCTTACGCCATTAACACCGGCAAAGTACATTTCCCCATCCGGCGCTACGTAAATGCCATTGGTATTAAACTCATTTTCCTGCAATCCGTCTTCTCGTTTTAGCTGAAGCAAAACACGGTTATCCTTCCATTTGAATATACCTTTATTGCTGCTGCACCATAAGTTCCCTTTATCATCGAAGGCCATGGCATAAATACAATTATCGGGGAGCCCGTTATCTTTATGATAATGGCCCAGGATTTTACCATGTAAATCAATTTTATAAATACCATTATTGGAACCTGCATATATATTCCCTTCTTTGTCTTTTGTAAAACAACGAACGCCTGCAGTATTTGGGAAAGGAATGCGTTTTTGTATTTCAAAATTGGAGGTATCAATAAAAATTAATTCATCTGCAGTATGGCTGATGATAACCCCATGATGAAATATTCCACTATGCGTGTAATCGGAGGTAAATTCATATTCTGTAATTCGCTTGCTGGCAAATTCTATTTTGTAAATATGGCCTTGTGATTGCAACAACCCGATCCTGTTGTCCTGGTATAATAAATTCCCAAAATAATCTGCCCCAAACCGATGTTTAGCATAACTCTTGAAAAACGGGACTGGTTGTATTTTTGAGAGATCACGGCTCAAAAGATACCCTGCACTAACTCCACCGCAAAACATCCAGTAATCGCCGTTGGCACTTTGAAATATTACATTGGGGGAGAAATCCCTGTTTAATCCAGGCAATCTTGTATAATGTTTAATTAACTTTTGAGCTGTATCAAACACAAACAATCCATTTCCGGATGATCCTGTAAGCACATGGTGATGCTTCTTATCTGCAAATACTGAGATAGAAAAATTTTCGCCGGTATTGGGTGACCCAAAATAGCGGATAGGATAATTATGCCCGATCACTTTGCGGATTCCACTGGTAATAGTGGATAAATACAGGTTCCCATGATGATCTTCTACAATCATAGAGAATGCATTCTGTAAACTAACCGGCTTATTTTGAAAATCTACTATTTCTGATGTCAGTTGCGAAAATTGTTCGTTTGTTTCATACAACCTGTTGTTTAATGAAATCATCAACTTGTTCTTCCACTTAAAAATATGGAACCTGGAAATAATACTGCTGACTTTTCCCTTGCTGAAAACAGGAGAGATGGTTTTGTTGATAAAATGATACCGCTGAATTGAGTGTTGATTGCTATAATCAAGAAAAACCACCTCATTCATTGAAGTCAGGTACAAAGTATAACCAGATAGTTTAGGTATAGTTTCCGAAGTGGCAATAACCTTACCGGCATCAAAATCCCATAGATAAAGCCGCTTATCAATACTGAAAACCAATTTTCCTGCTAAAATATTGCTGCTGATACCCGGCCGTAGTATGGAAGAATCCCTGAAAGAAGGCAAATGGCTATTCACTTCCGAAACCAAGCTGTAATCAGTACTATTTAAACAGAGGATCGTTGCCTGGTCGGTAAAAAAATAAACATGCCCCTTATACTCGCCCATAATCCTGGCAGGGTATTTTGCAACCAACTTATACTTATACAACTCAATAAAAGTATTCTTTAAGATATCATATTTGCTGATCCCAAACCTGTGGCTGATCAGTAACTCTTTGTTGTTACATTGTATAAACTCAGGATTTTTGGTGTCGGGCAAGCCAGCTTGCGGAGGAATATTCGTAAAAGATTTACCGTCGAATTTTTGAATCCCATTGGGGAAGCCGATCCAGCAGGCATTGTTTTGGTCAATCGCCAGGTCTCCAATTGTACTTTGAAGCAACCCTTCATTTACATTATAACTAAATATGTTGTGCCGGTCGGGTGATTGCGCAATAAGATCACTGCTGCCAGGCAATAGCAAACATAAGTATAACAGCAACAAGCAAAGAGTACGTATATGAACGTAAATTGTCATTCTCATTTTACTATGTAAATGTAATTACTTCAAAGCTTAGATGATAGCGCATGATCCAAACGGATTATTGCCAGTTTTTGCAATATCTTCTTTATTTGATCCTGAATTAAGAATCATACCCGCTCAATTCACCCTGCCATTCCTCTTTTTGTCATAAGAAAATACATCCTGTACAAGCAGGCTGTTAGCCCTTTCATCATCTTAAAATTGCTTTATGTACAAAAAACAACTACCGCTTCTGCTTATTTTAATGGCACTCTCTCCGTTTGTTTACGCACAAACATGGGATGGAAGTGCCAGTTCTAACTGGAATGACCCGGCAAACTGGACCCCTGCAAATGTACCATTAGCCACTGGAAACGTAGTGATTCCGGCAGCCGCAAATGCTCCGGTGCTTCCGGCTAATACAACAGTGAACAACCTGGATATAAACACCGGGGCAACGTTGGATATTAACGGGTTTTCCCTGACTGTAAACGGGAACATCGACATCAATGGTGCCGTCATCAATAACAGCAATGCAGGAAGCGACATCAATATAGTCATCAATGGCTCATCGAGCCAGTATATCCGTAATACAACATTCAATGACCACGTTGTATTAACACATACAGGTACCGGGATTTTCTATGAAGCCTACCAGGGTGGTAATATTTACAATGGAAACTTTACAGTGAACAGCTCTTCAAGTGCAGCTGTTCGAACCTGTTATACAGCAGCTTCTTCATTTAATGGCAATGTAACTGTGAATAAAACAACTTCCGGTTCCGTATTCCTTTTTGAAAATGCTGCCGCGGTAGTGAGCGGTAATTTTAGTTATACAAACAATGCAGGCGGACTTACATCTATCAATGCAGCTGGTACGTCTTTGGTGCTGATCAGTGGAACGATTAATATTTCTGCATCAGGTGCAGGCAACCCTGCATTTACCATGCGCCGGGTTCAGAATAATACAGGCGGAGGTACCATTTCCGTATTGAACAGCGGCGTTATAGATATGGCCAATGATACGCTGATTGTTAACACGCTAACTTTAAATGGATGTACAGGAGCAGGCACCGATGATATAGACCAGTGCCATATTACTGGCAATTTCAATTTTACAGATGGGGCTTCAAATACTGGCCCCAATTATATTCGCCGGAATGTAATTAACGGCAATAC
>JBPOHG010000301.1:0-7245 GCA_052035835.1 Bacteroidota bacterium
GATCAGGCACATGCCCATGTTTTTATCGAGGTAGCGGATATTGCTGGCATGGTGAACCCGGTGGTGGGAGGGGCTCACAAAAAAAAGTTCAAACCATCTGGGCATTTTGTTGATATACTGGGTATGAACAAGGATACCATACGTTTGAGTAATAGAGTACATAAAAACAATGTCGAGCGGGTGGAACCCCATCAGTGCAATGGGTATAAAATAAACAAACCGGTATACGGGTTGTAATACCGAAGAACGGAATCCAGTGGTGAGGTTAAATTCTTCTGAAGAATGATGGGTAACATGCACGGCCCAGAATACCCTGCAGTAATGGTCTACCCGGTGTTCAATGTAAAAAGCAAAATCCTCCAATAAAAAAAGCAGGAACCAGTACAGCCATGGTTCATCGATTGTAAAGAAATGATGTTCATAGCTCCACATGAGCACACTTACGTAAAAGGCTGTACGCAATACAAAATCGAGGCCTGCATTTACCAGTGTGAGGTAAATATTTTGTAAAGTGCTCTTTAAACTATAATATTTCCGGTGTTGCCAGTTACTTAACAGGATTTCTGCGCCTATCAGGATCGTATAGAGCGGAATAGAGAACAACAGGAATATGGCTTCACGGGATGAATGCATGTTTAATAAGTTCTGGTGTGAAGCCCCGGCGGATATGCAAAGAAAACTGCGGGTATATTTTTAAACCGCCATGATTTCTTTTTCTTTGGCGGCCAGGTGCTTTTCTACAAGGGAAATGTATTTATCGGTAGTGTCCTGTGTTTCTTTTTCTGCATCCTTGCACTCATCTTCACTAACGCCGTCTTTTTGCTGCTTTTTAATTTGTTCAATGGCATCCCGGCGGATATTACGTATTGATACTTTTGCATGTTCGCCTTCACCATTGCAGCGTTTCACCAGTTCTTTCCTGCGTTCTTCTGTAAGCGGTGGCAGGAACAACCTGATATTGGTGCCGTCATTTTGTGGTGTGATGCCGATATTGGCTGCCATGATCCCTCTTTCTATGGGTTGTAACATCGATTTCTCCCATGGCTGAATGGAAATGGTTCGTGCATCCAGCACAGATATATTGGCTACCTGGTTAAGCTGGGTAGGATTGCCATAGTAGTCTACCATAATACCATCCAACATAGATGGGTTCGCTTTGCCGGCCCTTATTTTGGATAATTCCGATTCGAGGTGGTTGATGGCTTTCGACATAGAAGCCGCTGCTTCTTCCAGTATATTTTGTAAACCTTCTGACATAGTGATGAATATGAAATTGCGTGCAAAGCTATTAAAAACTTGTGTAGTTCAGCAGTTTTGAATCGCATTTATCATCAACAGATGGGAAGATATCAGTCTACCTCCACTGTATCGGATACAAGGGTAAGAATTTTGTGAGATTTGATGACTTCTGTTTCGGTCTTGGCTTCCTGCCGGCCTGTCTTGATCCGCTGCCTTAGATAATAGATCAATCCTGTGAAAGAAAGTGCGGTAGCAAGTAAAATACCCATTACAATGGTGGTTCCCAAATGCCTGAGCAAAATAGCTAGCCCTATAAATAATATGTTGGCGGCTACACAAACCAAGGTTGTATTGCGGTGCGATAATCCAAGATCCAGCAGGAAGTGGTGAATATGGGTCCTGTCTGGACTAAACGGAGATCTCCTGTCGAGGATCCTGAGGCCAAACACCCTTAATGTATCAAATAAAGGGATCATGAGGATGGCAAAGCCAATGGCCGGTGCCGATTCTACCGGGAGCACAGCATCCGGGGCCTGTGCCAGGTTGATAAACTTTATTACCAGGATCGAATTCACAAGCCCTAACAGGAGGGAGCCGGTATCGCCCATAAATATCTTAGCAGGCGGGAAATTGTAAATCAGGAAACTTAACAAACTACCTGCCAGGGCAAAAGCCATCACTGCATAGGTAAGCTGGTCGATATAGAAAAAGTAACTGCCAAAAATTAGGGTGGTGAGCAATCCAAGGCTTCCGGCAAGGCCGTCTACACCATCTATCAAATTAAAAGAGTTGGTAATAACGATGATGGTAAACATCGACAAAACGATGCTGGCTACATTGGGGATTTCATACACGCCCAGTAAACCATGCATATTGTTGATATGGATGCCACCGAATTTGATGAGGATGCCTGCTGCAATCAATTGGCCAGCAAACTTTTTACTGGCTGAGAGAATAAGGATATCATCTTTGATACCAAGGAAAAAAACCACGATGGCGGCGGCTGCAAAGTATTGTAATTCAGAAAGGATGCTATGTGGAACCCCAAGCAGTGTGGCGATGATGAAGCCTGCAAAAATACCCAGGCCACCCAGTGTTGGGATCACTGCTTTGTGTATTTTGCGTTCATCGGGTTCATCAAAAAGCTTTTTGTCTTTCGCAACCTGAATAATCACCGGGATGGCAAAAAAGGTAATCAGGAAAGCTAAGCCCGCACTAAGTAGAATATTATCCATGCGTTTTTGATTGATCCAACTGGTATACAAATGTATTAATAATGTTTCGGATAATGAATTCTAAACATATAAAGATCGGACTGGTACAAATATCCGTAAAATCCCTGCAATCAATACAATGTAAACAGTAGAAATAAATAACGGCAGATCCCGGAACTTATTATCAGCTGCAAAGGCTTATGTATTTTTCTTTGTACATGACCTGATTTGAACTAGGTTTGCAGCCTCAAACATTGCACAACTTTAATACCATTTTTATGCCCGAACTCAAGGATATTGCCACCCAGGTAAGAAGGGATATCGTTCGCATGGTACATGCGGTACAAAGTGGCCACCCCGGCGGCTCATTGGGATGTGCCGATTTTCTTACAGCGCTGTATTTCAAGGTTATGAAACATGACCCGGCATTTAAGATGGATGCCATAGGCGAGGATGTTTTTTTTCTGAGTAACGGGCATATTTCGCCGTTGTTTTATAGCGTGCTGGCCCGTAGTGGTTATTTTCCGTTACAGGAATTGTCAACCTTTCGAAAAATTAACAGCAGGCTCCAGGGCCATCCAACCACACATGAGCACCTGCCAGGCATACGAATGGCAAGCGGTTCATTGGGGCAGGGTTTAAGTGTTGCAGTAGGTGCTGCCATGGCTAAGAAATTCAATCAGGATTCAACCATTGTTTATTCATTGCATGGCGACGGAGAGTTGGATGAAGGCCAGAACTGGGAAGCAATTATGTTTGCGGCCCACCATAAAGTAGACAACCTGATTGCTACGATAGACTGCAATGGCCAACAGATTGATGGTCCAACCGAAAAAGTGATGGGGTTGAATAGCCTGCGGGCAAAATTTGAAGCCTTCAACTGGGCTGTGATGGAAATGGATGGCAATGACATGGATGAAGTAGTAGCTGGTTTGGCCAAAGCAACATCTATGTTGGGTAATGGGAAGCCGGTAGTTATTCTCATGAAAACCGAAATGGGAAAAGGCATCGATTTTATGGAAGGTACCCATGAATGGCATGGAATTGCGCCCAATGATGAGCAATTGAAGAAAGCATTGGATCAGTTGCCAGAAACGCTGGGGGATTATTAAAAGGACAAAATAAATTATGTACGTGGAAGGCGCTGGCCTTCCATTTTTTTTATCTTAATTCGAGTGGCTGACGGGAAGCCTTATACGAAGGGAACCAGGAGGCCAGGAAGGCAATGCCCAGAGCAGTGCCGGCAACCAGCATAAAATCCGGCATTAGTAATTGTACCGGGAAATAATCAATCAGGAAAGAGCCTCCGCTCAGTTTAATAAATTTGAATTGTTGTTGCAGCAAACAAATAATTACAGCAATGCCAATGCCGATGGCAGCGCCAATGATACCAAGCAATAAGCCCTCGGTAAGAAATATTTTTTGTACCTGTTGCCTGCTGGAGCCCATGCTTTGCAGGATCGCAATGTCTTGTTTCTTTTCCAACACCAGCATCGTGAGTGCGCTTACCATATTAAATGCGGCAATGATGAGGATGAGCGTAAGGACCCCATAAATGGCCCATTTCTCGAGTTTCATGGTGTTGTACAAACTGGCATTTTGTTCGTAACGTGTTTGAATGGTATAATGGTTTCCCAGCAACTCCTGTAGTGTTTCTTTGTGGTCTTCGAGGTCCTGGCCTTTTTTCAATTTAATCTCCAGTGATGAGTACTGGTTTTCGGTCATGCCTGCCTGTTGTTTTACAAAATCAATATTGGTAATGGCATAGCTGTTGTCAAAATCCTGTTGTATGGTAAAGACGCCTGCAGGGATGGTATTGCCCTGGCTAAGCGATTCGAGCGGGTCGTTGCTTTTTACATTCACTTTGGGGAGGATGACCGTTAACTGATCGGGGGCGAATGCATCGTTGAGTACAATGCCGGCAGCATTTTGTACGCCTGCACCTACAATAATTTTGGGGTCGTCGGCATTACCCAGTAAGAATTTACCGCGGGTGATTTTTTGCGGCACGCCGCTGATGTTGGAATAATTTGCGTCTACCCCTTTTAGTTGTATGACAGATTGTGCATCTTCATTTTGTAACAGGGCTTTTTCTTCAGCTACAAGGCCTGTATATTCTATGCCGGGTACCGCTTTTATTTTTTGAAGTTGGGAAGGGGTAAGCTGCATTGTTTTTCCGGAAGAAGGGATGATGCGGATGTCTGCATAAAATGAGGCATACATAGATTTTACCATTCCTTCAAAACCATTGAATACACTGAGCACCAACACCTGGCAGCAGGTGGCAAATGCAATCACGCCTGCCGTCACCCAGGCAATGATGTTGATGGCATTGGCCGATTTTTTTGCCCTGAAATAGCGCCAGGCGAAATCGAGATACATTACTGCTCTTTGGGTTTTTGGTCTTTTTGCTGATCCTGTTCCTTGATCTCTTTAAAAATTTTCTCCATTTTATCTACATAATCCAATGTGTCATCAATAAAGAAATTCAATTGAGGCATAGAACGCAACTGGTGCCTCACCCTGGCAGTAAGCTCTTTTTTTATTTCCCAACTTCTTTCCTGAATGAGTTTTAATGCTGCAAGGGGGTCATTTACTTTAAAAAAGCTGAGGTATATCCGGGCATCAAATAAATCGGGAGTAATTTTTACGGCAGAAATTGAAATCATGCCGCCATTCATCATCGACAGGCCAAGGCGTTGGAAAATATCATTCAACTCTTTTTCCAGTACTGCTGCCACTTGCTTTTGCCTTTTTCCTTCTATCATGGGTTTGCTCTTTAAATCACTGTAAAAGTAGTTACTTTGCTGTTTTGATGCATATTTAATTCAACATGAAGAAATATTCGAGGGTTTTCAGGTACCTGGGTGAATACAAGCTTTCCATTGCCTGGTATGTGCTGGCGATCCTGTTGTCGATCTTTTTTTCTGTACTCTCACTGGGTATGTTGTTCCCGTTTCTTCAGTTGCTTTTTAATGCAAACATGGGGGCGGCACCGGCAAAATCTTCCACCAATCCGTTGATTGAATGGGTGAATATGCAATTGAACAACCTCATCAGCAACGGCAGTGCCGAACACGCCCTGGGTGTTATTTGTATTCTGATCATTGTAGCTATTTTTTTAAAAAACCTATTCTTATATCTATCTCACCGAACCCTGGGCCCGATGAAAAACCTGGTGGTGAACCGTATCCGCATCGAGATGTATGAAAAGGTGCTGAAACTGCCCATCGGGTATTTTACTGAACAACGCAAAGGCGACCTGATGAGCAGGATGACGAATGACATCAACGAAGTGGAAGCATCTGTAGTTGGCACACTCGAAGGATGGATTCGCGACCCCCTCTCAATCCTCATTAACCTGGGGGTATTGATTTATATCAATCCGAAACTTACTTTTTTTATCCTGCTTTGTTTGCCCATCATGGGGCTGGTGATTGGCCGCATTTCCCGTTCATTGAAAAAACAATCCAAATGGGTGGCCGAAAAAAGTGGCGAAACCTATTCGGCGATGGATGAAACCCTGGGCGGGTTAAGGGTGATCAAAGCGTTTAACGTAGAAGGTAAGTTGAAGAAAAAATTCAGGCAGATCAATGCCGATTTTATGGAAGCAAAAAACCAAATTGGTTATCGCCGCGATCTGGCTTCGCCATTGAGTGAGTTAATGGGAGTCGCCATCTTTGCAGGGGTACTTTGGTTTGGCGGAAGGCTGGTATTATCACAGGAAATTGCTATGAACGGGGCTATGTTCCTCACATACATGGGATTGTTTTACAACATTATTGATCCGGCAAAATCAATTTCAACTTCATTCAGCAATATGCAGAAAGGTTCGGCAGCCATAACACGTATCGAAGAAGTATTGAGTGCTCCCGAGACGGTAGACGACAATCCCAACGGAAAACAAATGCATACGTTTAATGATTGTATCGAATTCAGGAATGTTGGATTTGCCTACAACGATACGGTGATACTCAAAAATATCAACCTTACCATTAAAAAAGGGACCACCGTAGCATTGGTTGGTAGCAGTGGCGCAGGTAAATCAACCCTCGCCGACCTGATCCCGCGTTTTCATGATGTAAGCACCGGTGAGATACTGGTAGATGGAACTAACATTAAAGACTATTCGCTGCATTCCCTGCGCAATCATATCAGTATCGTAACACAGGAACCGATTCTTTTTAATGACAGCATTGCCAATAATATTGCGTTGGGTATGGAGAATGCCGGAAGGGATGAAATCGTGCATGCAGCCACGATAGCCAACGCCGATAGTTTTATCCGCACGAAAGATGAAAATTACGACACCAATATCGGCGACAGGGGCAGCAAGTTAAGTGGCGGGGAACGCCAGCGTATGACCATCGCCCGTGCAGTATTAAAAAACCCCCCGATCCTTATATTGGATGAAGCTACTTCATCACTCGATACCGAAAGCGAACGGCTGGTACAGGATGCCATAAATAATTTGATGAGCAACCGTACATCGGTTGTCATTGCACACCGCTTAAGTACGATCCGCCATGCCGATGAAATTATAGTTTTGCAAAAAGGAGAAATTGTTGAAAGGGGCACACATGAAAGCCTCATCAGCCAAAACGGATTTTACCGCCGCCTGGTAGAAATGCAGGAAGTAAAATAGCCGGGCATAGAAATCAACGCAGATAACATCATACATTAAGTGCAATAAAAAACGGGAATGTTAAACATCCCCGTTTTTTATATCTGGAAACAATTTTATTATTTCACGATACCCATTTTTGCTTCAATGCTCAGGGTAGCATGCGGA
>JBPOHG010000094.1:0-8244 GCA_052035835.1 Bacteroidota bacterium
GTACCCTTAGATACCCGAATTGTATCTTCCCAGCGGATCATGGTTTTCAATCTCAACTCCTTTTCGGTTGCTTTGTGTAATTTCAGAATTCCATACCCATTTGGCACTATTCGTTTTTTGCAGGTAGCCGGGCGCCATCAACCAAAAAGATTCAAATTGATCTATCACGCCATTCTTTGGAAGATCGGTTGCTAATGTAGGGTCTTTCTCTTTGCGGTCGCCATAATACACATAACTTCTCCAGGGCTTCCAGTTGCCAAGCAAACCCAGTGTATAAAAATTTATGCTGGTGCGGTCGAAATGTGAAAGGCATAAATCATTGGTTTCATAAAAGCGGCAGATATCATAAGGCTCAGTTGGAACAGGTGCACCGTATTCAAGTGCATCGGCACAAACATAATAAGTCCCTTTAATGGAAGGCTCAAAATGCGCTGTATTGGGATTGGTGCTAATATTTGAATTAGAATTTTTAGAAATACTGTTCCCAGGTATATTATCTATTGGCCCGCCAAAACAAAGCCTGATTTCCTGATCTATGGCCTGAGTGTAGGATACCGCCATACTCAGTTTTATCCCAGAAGAATAATTTGACCCAATAACAGATTTTTCGTCCGCCATTTTTTGAACAAGCGGGGAAACATCAATTCTGCTATCCACTCCCTGGCTACTTAAAAAATAATCGAATACATTATTGGGAGGAGCAGGAACATAAACAAAATCGCCAGGAGTATATGGTGTATTATAAAACTGGTGTTGAAATCCCTGATCATTAACCGGCCATCCACCAATCAGTTTTGATACAATAAATCCGTTCAGGTTTGCCCCCGGTGAAGAATAATGTGGAGTAGCCCCGTTATGCGGGTTATAATTCATATTACTGGATCCAAAATGTGGATTGAAATATCCAAGCGAATGCTGGGAAGTTGAAAAAGTGTGCGACTTTAGGGATAGTTTCGCAGACTTAATGGTTGCTCCCGGCACGAGGTCGTCTAATTTAAACCTGATAAAACTCTGGTGTTCGCGTGGTTTGTGATAAGTTCCAAATGTTCTGTCTTTCAACCAGCTTACTTTACGAACAGCACGTGTACCAACAGGCTCTGTATAAAAATAATCATTACAATTTCCACATCCGTAATTGGTCATGCTAATTGAATGGTCGGTGTCATAACCCAGTTCAAAATCTTGCAACAATACGTACCTGTCGAACCAGTCTGTAACAGTTTTTTTATACGTAGCATCGGCAACTTTCCAGTTTTCTTTGAATTCCATGGCAGAAGCATTGATCACATCAGAATGCTGATCAATCTGAAGTTTCTGTATGGCACCGTTTACAACCACCGGGTCTTTTAAACAGGTTACAGCCCCTACCGATGCACCAACCATATTTCTTTTGCCAGAACGTATCACCCGCATGTATTCAACATTCCCATTGTAGGGTTTGCCTTCCCGCTCAAGGAATACAAAAGATCTGTCTGGGTTGTTGGGATCTTTGGTAACATCTATCGCCCAAATCCTGTATTCTTCAGACACAGTAAGGGATGGCGCACTAAACCCTGCGCTAACACAAGCTGGAATAGGGATAGCATCATCATTCCCGGGAACAACATAGATTTCATCACCGCTTTCAAACTTAGTCATGTCTACATGCGGGCTGCTATGTATACGGCCATTTTTGAAGAATACGTTGCGGTATGTGAGGTCAATGTTTTTGTATGCCAGGCTCATCCCGCTGTTTACCCAATGTGCCGGGTAATTAAAAGAATACACTGGTTTTTTAAATTCATTCGTAACACTGGTTACCAATGGCTCCCCGGTTTCGGCATCATACACCAGGTTGCGGGTTGTGATATAACTGCCTTTATCAACATTCACGATGCTGTCAATTAAGCCATATTCATGAACCACTTTCAGGGTAACTGCAGATCGGTAAATGGATACTTCACTATAATGCATATGCAGCATATTGAGTAGTATCAGTGGCCAGGGGCCTACAAAAAACCCTTCCAGGTTACCAGGTATTTGTACCGAGTTCGTGCTGGCAATATGCGCCCTAAAATCATTCATTACTTCCAGGTCTTTTCCAATCATTTTATTGGCAATGATCCCGTCTGGGCCACTTACACAAGGCACTATATTGAGCGGCCTGAATTTCCCTTTTCCAATTTGAGTTTTTTTATAGTGATAAGTTGTTGCACTTACATAATTCACATCATCCCCTTCTGCGTAACTTTTTTTCGACTTTAGTTTGCCATTCATATCATTCAGAATAACCCTGAAACCCTGTGTAAGTGTTAGTTTATCTTCACTGTGGCTGAATAATATTTTTGTAAGCGCACTGGGCTTGTGTTGTTTACGGCTCCTGTCATCAAAATCTGTATAGTCGGTAATGACCGGAAACTCCCTGCAAGTATAAAACTCTGTTACCTGCTTTCCTATCCCGGATTTAATGTTCTTATTGGTTTTATTGTGAATGCTTCTCACTGTAATTTTACTGTAACCGATCATGGGAGACGGAAAGAAAGTTTCAGTAACCGGCAATTCAATATTGTTATAATTGGTTGGCCCCAATGGCTGCTTCTCTTTATATTGAAGTATTTCCCTGAATGGGTTTTCTTCACCTCCAACACCTGGCTCATATGTTGCAACGCCGCTGCTGATGACCCTTCCATCTTCTTCTGTAGTATAATCATACTCCTGTCCATAATAGGAATTCACAGGGGCCGGATGGGTATTCAGCGGATCGGTCATTTTTTTCCAGTTATCCGAGATGGTGATTCGTTTTACCCGGTGCCCTCCGCCCTGTTTTTTATAATAAGGGTTTCCCATACGGGCGAATGACCGGCTGAGGTCAACCGACCTTAACTTATTTTTCGATTTCAGGTTAAATTCAAAACCTTCAAGTGCCTGAAAAAAGGAACTGGCCAGGCCCTGAATGGCATACACAATTTGCCTGATTGCTGGCTGGTTTCCTGCATCATATCCTTTGTAAACTTTTGAAGGGAGCCTGTCTTTTACAAATTGAATGACCGTTTCCATTAACTGGCTTCCGCCCGATGAAGAACTGTTGAGTTCTATCCAAAATTGTTTGTTGTTGGCAGGATCATACCCGTAATTTTTTACAGTACCGTATACATTAATGGGTTCGTAAGTTGGTTCACCATAAAAATCCTTTGGCATCAACACCCATATTTTCAAAAGCACCTGCTTCATTTCAGCCAGGTATTTTATCCTGATATCCTCATTGCTGGTAATTGCTTGGTCTACATCAAAAAACACAAAATTGTAATCCATTTCCCCTGGATTCCCAAATTTCGACGGATCAAAACTGTACAGGCTACTTGTTTTTTCTGTGGAGTTTTTCCCAAAGCCGGCAATTTTTGTCATTTGCATGGCACGCCTGTCCTGCACATAGGCGTAGTCGTCTGCTTCATACGTAACACTGATTACAGAGCCACTGGGAAGCAATATTTTCTCAAGGTTCCAAACCGAAGCATAAGCATTGTTTCTTTCTACATTATCAACACCTTGCAGCGTATACGGAAAATCCATGTTGATGGCCCCAGCAGGATTGGCTGCATTTGGTTTGTATAAGCCCCAGCGGTCGGTTTGGGAATGATGATATGCCGGGTTGCCGCTGATATTTACGTTACCCGACGAAGTTATAATCGTTTTGTTCTCAGCATATTTGAACCTGTATTTATTCTTCACCTGCCGCTCATTTCCATTGTAGCTGAACCAAACACTTTCCAATGTTAATTTTCCTTCTTCCTCATTTACATTCACATTGTTTACTGTTTCCCCTTCACCATCATTCCCGGGTACATTGCCACATAATTGGTAGGAGTAAGAGAAATGAACAGTTTTTACGGGCCTGGGGTTTTCCTTCAAGAATTCAGCCTTGGTATACAGGTTAATTTTTTCCAGCTTTCTTTGCCGGCCTTTATGAATATCTTCCATTCCTCCATTTTCTCCTTTCACACCATGCGCATCCCTGCGATCGCTTACAATAAATGTAGCGATCATGTTTTTGGTTTCAATGCTATGCGTGTACCAAAGTTCTTTTTCGCCGTATGTGTACAATCCTTTATCATCCCCGTTATCCGACCGAAGCCCCGGGTTATAATGTGCTATATTTGCTTCATAGGGTGTCCGCCACTTTTGAGTTTCCCATTGGTTCCCATTTATTTTGTTCACCCTTGTATAGTTAAACTTAATGGCAGTGCCCATATCATCATCGCTGATACCGTCGCCGGTTATATCTACATAATCAGGAGACAATATGCCAGTTAGCAGGAATGAATGGGCAAACCCATTTACTGTTTCCCGTTCAAAATAATGGTCTTTACCATTTTTATTATTGAGGGTATTTTGGTTGTATGAAATGCTGGTGAGCTGCTCACTCAATACTCCCTGGCCTTCATGAAGGCTGAAAGTGGCTTCTCTTTGAAGGTAATTGTATACCGGTAACCCATACACGTAACGCTTACCATCAGCTTCCAGCACATTTATTTCCGAAATATGATGGCTTTTCCTTTGATAATCTTTGTTGCCTGGGTCGCATCGCCGTATGAGACTAAAATGGTTACAATTGCCCGACTTAAAAACATTCTCATCGTAACTTACAATTTGCTTCTGCAAGCCCACCCTTGATGCTTCTTCCGCGGTTAAAAAACTAATGATCTGGGTGCGCTTGTCCCTTACATTGCGCCTCGATCCGGTTAAGGAAACCGGAACATCATTGAGGTATTTTCTGTCGGGCCCAAAACTTTCAAACGCACTTGCCAGCAAGGGGAACGGCCTATTAGGTGATTCCAGTTTGGGGCGAATCAGTTTATCTTGTCCGCATGCATTAAAAAATGCTTCATCCATGATGGTTTTCTCTGCGGGGTTTTTAAAATAGAACCCTTCATAATCTCCTTCATGCTGGTTAAACTTTGCATTCTCCCGCATGGCATTGTTGTACTCCCAATCTCCTGCCTGCGTAGTAGAATAAACAGCGCCTACCCCATCAACGCCTGCGTGTACAAGGTTACCGGTACCTGCATCGAGTGATAAGTTGAAGGAACCTGATTTTGACATGGAATGATGGTCCCTGATGAATCCGAGATTTCCCCGGTATCCCCTGAAACTCCCCCCCGTGCCTTCTCCGTTAATGGTGAAAGCATCATAAGTATATTCGGGTATTGAAATCAGTGGGGTTTTCAGCGTATAAACACCATCGTTCATCCGGTTAAAATCAAGCAGTGCATCCGGGTTTTCGTTGGCATCCTGGTAATACATGTATCCATAGCCTCGCTTGATTTGAACTTTATCATCGTCAGCAATTTTTGCAGTAGATAAAGAGCCACTGATTACACCATTGCCATGCAAAATTGTAAATGCTCCACCCAATTTGATTTGCAAATAGCCGTTGGTACGGGTCATGGGCATGCGGATACTCGGAGTGTAGCTTGGGCGGGCAAAACTGATGGTGGCGTAATTCAAACTTCCACTTTTGTGGCTTACTCCTCCCTCTTCGTAGCTTTTATCTTTTGAAGTAACCACATCTATTTTTAAATCGCCCAAACCTGTTCTCGAATTGTAGTCAATTGAAGTACTTAATCCTGTTTTTGCATTATCAGCCGTTTGCTTATTCGTTATATCTGCACCAAGGTTTAATGAAGCACCATTTTGAGAATTTAAACCTGCCCCAATGCTTAATGAAGTAGAAAAATTTGTTTTGCTATCTTTTGCATCCTTCGCCATTTTTTTCTGAAAACTAAAATTGCCCGACACCTGTAATCCCAACCCTCTTTTATTATTCCAGAATACACCAGCGTTCATACCTGGTGAAACTTCTATGTTTCCCGGCAATCCCGCCACTTCCCAATTAACTCCCAGGCTAGCCCCTACCGTTATATCATCCTTTACAGTTTGTTCCTTTGTAATGAAGTCGGCATCATGGTCTGAGGTATTGCCATTAAAATCGTCAGGCATTCCACGTTTATTCCTGGAGATAGTACCGGGATTCAGGTTCCACCCTAGGCCAACCCAACTAGCTTCCTGTTCCATCACAACACCGGCATTGTAAAATAAATTGATGGGGTACCCCCCTACATCCAGCAATGGAATATTATACGAAAAATCGCCTGTAAACTCATTTACCATATTATCGGTCCCAACCGATTTAAATGAACGCATTTCAGGCTGGCCCGGCCCGCCAATGTTTACATTTACCAGCCGGGAGGGGTCATTATAAACCCTTGCATTGTCAACCGGCTCACCCTGATTCTTTGAAGCTACCATTGCAGGTTCTGCCATCTTACTTGTTTTCGTTGTTGTCAACATCATGGCACCATGCTTTAGGTGAGCACCTCCAGCAAGCACAACCGCAAGGCTGGCATAAGCATTGGCAGTTAATTGGAAATAAAAAAGGAATAACAACATCCAGGCGGTTCCTTTTTGGCCTCGGGTAGAAAAAAATCCAATCATAAAAAATATATTAATGTTCAGAAACTATTCATGCTTAACGGTAATACACAGGAATGAAACGCATATAATACAATTGTCCTGCAGAATTCTTAAAGGCTAATTCATACACCAGCTTATCGAGCTTTTTATGCTTACTCATATCGTATTCAATAAAATTCTCGCCTCTAACCAGCGGCATACTGAATTGAAATACAACCGGGGCTTCCTTGCCATCAGTATTTGAAATATTCCTTACGGTGAACTGCCCAATACTATCGGTTAATGTATTTCTGTAGTTCAATTTTAAAAATCCCTGGTGTGCAATGGAAGGTTCAGAAGGCGAATTGCTCAGCTTTACATATGGTGCACCAGAAACCAGGGCCGCAACTGAATCCTTCCCGATCGTGAACGTCCACACTTCAGTCTTCCCACTAAAATTTGTTCCATTCACAGCTGTTACCTGCCATGCGTAGGTTTTGCCAGTTTCCAGCTTACTGAATGAAGTATTCATTTGTTCGTAAGGCTGTGTCAAATTCCCACGGGTATAGATGGGAATATTTTCCATCATAGCTTCTATCGGCTGTTGGCCGGCCTTCACTTCACAAACCGAAATCAGGTATTGAAGCGTTGTAAACATTTCAAAAGGCGCAGGAGGAATCCAGGAAAATTGAGGATAGGGAGTGTATACAACTGCTTTATTTTCGGGACTGGTCAACATAACCGGGCTTAAGGGATCAATATGAATATTGATGCATTCTTCGGCCAATGGCTCCTCTCCTTTCAATCCGTTGGTATAAGCCCTGAAGCACAAAACATATGTACCAAGAGGCAAATACCTCCTGTTCATATCAGGATGATGGTTATTGTATAGAACTGGTTGTAGCAATCTTTCATTGATTACTTTTGCACCGGGGCTGCACCAAACAGGGGCGCTTTGCGCCGTAAGCAATACCTGCCCATTGGTCACTTCCTGCAGGCTCATACGAATAAATACTTCCACAGGTGCTTTACCATTGTTCATAACCACCATATCCCATAGCTGCTGCCTGTCTACAAAGCCCGCACCAGGAATTTGCAGGTTCAAACTAATCTGCGCATGTATAACTAAATACCCAAAAAAAGCAATGAATGAACAGCTTATTTTTTTCATGATCAGAATTTTTTATTCCATACAATTCTACCCGATTCTACCGGATAAAGATTTTGATGTAACGAGGGCAAATAACTTTTATCATAATGCAATTGCAACATTCCGACTACTGGAATATCAAATCCAATTAAATAACGTGTACCTATATACGTTGAGCCTTGTACCACTTCATTCAGTTTAACCGCAGCCCCCACCTTAAACCGGATGGATGGTTGAAAATCAAGTGAAGCTTCGATAGTTGAAAAACGGATCTCTGGTTGCTTATTGAATGACGCACCTGCCTGTACCTGAAACTTCTTTAAAAAAATGGTTTGTGAGGCGAAAAAGCTGTATCCATTGTTTTGATTAAATCCACTATCTGTAGCTTTACTGGTGTACTTATTATACATTACGACTGAATTCATATTGAATTGCCGCCACTTATATGTATAAGTAAGGGAACCGTTCAAAATATAATAGATGTCTTCCCGCACCCTGTCGTTGTTAATATAAAAAAACTGGCTGCCGGGATAATACCCTACCGACAGGTAAGGATACTTAGGTACTCTAACCCCCAGCACAAATGATTTGAAAACTGTACTTGATTTAAAAGCCCTTTCTGTAAATGGATTTACAAAATCATTTCTCCTGAGCATGGCGGTTAT
>JBPOHG010000319.1:0-3254 GCA_052035835.1 Bacteroidota bacterium
CTCAGAATGTTTCCATCCGTGGTACTGTACCAGGTGATAAGAATGACCGCCGTACAGTTTCTGCAAACGGTAGCAAAGAATACAACCGTTTCAAACTGTCTTCTTCTGTAAGGTTTACCAACCAGAAGTATGATGCAACAACTGCAAATACTAATATCTATTATAATGTAACGGGAGCACCTGGTCAGTATGACCTTTCTCGTTTCAAGAATTGGAGGACAGATTATTTCTCTAGTCCAAACGGATATTTCACTCCATACCTTGTTAACTTCCAGCGTACGCCATACATGGCAAAAGACATCAACAGGCAGGTTGGAAAGTCAAATGACATCCTTGGTAATGTTGAGTTGAATTACAAAGCAACCAACTGGTTGAATTTCACTTATCGTGTAGGTGGATCAGTTACAACTGCTTCATCAAAAGTAACCAGGGAAGCTTTTGCGCCTAGTGCATATCACCTTACCTTGAGGGATGCTTCTGCAACCACTATCAGTGCTGCTGTTACAGATGCCGCTAATAATTCTTCACGCTTTAGCTCTGAATTGTTCGCTAAATTCAATACCAAGTATAAGAAATTGGGTATCAGTGGTTTGTTGGGACAATCGTTCCGCGAAACAAATACCGATGGTTACAGCATCAACAGTAACAACCTGGGTTCTTCTACATTCCTGAGCATTCAGTCAAGGATTGGTGAACCAAACGTAGGTGTAGGCCGTACAAAAGCAAGGCTGGGCCGTTTCTTTGGTACATTGAGTTTTGATATCAATGGTTGGGCTTTTGTAGAGGGATCTGCAAGTTATGACCAAAACAGTACCCTGGTACCTCGTGATGGTGGAACTTTCGAAAATAAAGATTACCGCTATTTTTATCCTGGTGTAAATGCATCAGTATTATTACATAAAATAATTCCTGGATTTGAAAAAAATAAAATCATGAACTTTTTCAAAGTTCGTGGTGCTATTTCAAAAACAGGTAGATCTCCACTTGACCCACAAGCAGATCCTGTTTTTGGTATTGGAACTTTCTTTCCATTCGGTAACACATTGGGTTACAGTTTACCAACTAATCAATACCAAAGAATTTTCAAGCCAGAATTTGTTAAAAATTCAGAAGTGGGAATTGAACTTGGATTCCTGAAAAACAGGATTAACTTCGAAGCAAACTACTATTCTCAGGACAACACCGACCAGGTTCTGTCATTGGTTTTGCCAAATAGTACCGGTTATACATCTTCAATTCTTAATGCAGCTTCATTTGTTAACAAAGGATTGGAACTTGACCTGAAACTTACACCATTGGTAAAATTAGGTGACTTGAACGTTGACGTTAAGATGAACTACACATATCAAACAAGTGAAGTTAAACGTCTTGTGGATGGTCAAAATGAGTTGGGTATTGGTAACTTTAACTACGCGATGGTTGGTCAGCCTGTTTACAAGTTAAGGGTGAACGACTACGTACGAGCTCGCGCTACTGGGAAGATCATCGTAGATGCTGCCACTGGTATGCCAACAGTAAACCAAAACCTTACTACTTTCGGTCAAACACTTCCTGATAACATTTTCGGTATCACCGTTAGCGCTAACTACAGGGGCTTAACGCTTACTGCTGTTGGTGAATACCGTGGTGGCAACCAAATTGTTGTTGATCAGTTAGGTGCTTTCCTGGATGACAACGGAATTTCTGCACGTAGTGCACAATATGGCCGCCGTGCGTTCGTATGGCCTAATTCTGTGATTTTTGATGGTACGAAATATGTTGAGAACACCAATGTGTACACTCAAACGTACAACCGTCTTTTCTGGAACAGTGAGTTAAATACTGATGCGGTTTCTAACTACCTTGTAAGTGGTGCGTTCTGGAAGTTGAGGGAAGTTTCACTTACTTATGAATTCCCTGCAAAACTTTTTAAAGGAAATACATTGAAAGGCGTAACTGTAGGTATCACCGGAAGGAACCTGTTAACATGGTTGCCAAAAACCAACCAATGGACAGATCCTGAATTCTCTAACACTACAGGAAACCAACAGGGTAGGAGTACTGCTGCCAACCTTCCTCCAACAAGGATCTTTGGTGCGAATGTGATATTCCAATTCTAATTTGTGTACAATAACTTACAAAAAAAGAAATATGAAACTGACAAATATAAAAAAATACACCCTGGTAGCCGCTGCAGCAGTATCGCTGTTGTCTACAGGTTGCTCTAATGACTACGATATAAATGCCCCTACAGAAGATATTACTGCAGGATCTGTTAACTATCGTGATGTTCTTCCAGCAACAATTGCCAACTCTGCAAGGATTGTTGCAGCAGATTGGAAATTCCTTCAAACCTGGATGGGTTACTGGGCTCGCAGTGGTAACTATCAGAATATCGCAGACGAAGAAACCTACCAGTTTACAAACACGTTCCCTGTTGCAGGTGGTAATGGGGTAGGTAATCCCTGGAATGATTTATACTACAATGCTTCTAACTACAATTTTGTAGAAGAAAAAGCAAAAGCTGATGGTTCTGGTTTTTATGAAGCCATCTGCAAAATAATGAAGGCGCACAATTTCCAACTTTTAGTGGATGTGTATGGAAACGTTCCATATACCGAAGCGCTAAGAGGAAATGACCTCCGTACGCCAAAATATGATAAAGGACTTGATATTTATAAAGATCTTTTCCGCAAGTTAGACGAAGCGATTGTGTTGTTGAAAGACCCAATAAAAAGCAGTGTAGATAATAATGCTAAAATTGCAACGACTGACCTCGTTTTTGGAGGAGACCCTACCATGTGGATTAAGTTCGCTAATACATTAAAGCTTCGTATGCTTGTACACGCTTTTGATGTTCCTGAAATTGATAAAGCAGCTGAAATAGCCATTATCGATGCAGAAGGATCTGGTTATTTGGGCGCAGGCGAATCTGCAACAATTAACCCAGGCTTTAATGCGTCTAAACCAAACCCATTCTTCAGGGCTTATGCCATCAATGAGAATGGAGTATTGGCTGGACAAGCGGATCTTAACAAAGCTAACTCTTATGCTTGTGGCCTTGGTACTGCCGGAACTCCAGGTTGGTACAGGTGGGATGGCGATCCAAGAGAGAACAGGTTTTATATTAAGCCAGATTTGAACACTGACCCTGCTATTTTTACTCCTGCAACTTTCCATAAAGGAATTCCTTATGGCGCAGTTTCTGGTTTCGCTCCTGGTTTCGGTGGATCTGATCTTTCTTCTATCAACCAAATCAATGCAGTAAATGTTAC
>JBPOHG010000002.1:0-16852 GCA_052035835.1 Bacteroidota bacterium
ACCATTGATATTGAGGGTTCAATCCCCCATTCACAGGCGTAGCCGTAAATGTAACTGAAGTGCCGTCACAAATGATATCACCCGGATTTACAGTGATACTAACACTCACAGGTAACAGCGGATTAACTGTCATGGTAATTCCGTTGGAGCTAGCCGGGTTGCCGGAAGTACATGTTTCGCTGGATATTAATTGAACCGTAATGATATCACCGTTTTGTAAAGTAGCACTTGTATAAGTAGCAGCCGTTTCTCCAGCAATAGGATTTGCCCCATTGAACCATTGATATTGAGGGTTCAATCCCCCATTCACAGGCGTAGCCGTAAATGTAACTGAAGTACCATCACAAATGATATCACCCGGATTGGCTGTGATACTAACACTCACAGGTAGTAGCGGATTTACGGTCAAGGTTACAGCATCAGAGAGAACCGGGTTAATAGTTGGGCATTCTTCGCTTGAAGTAAGCTGAACAGTTATCAGGTCGCCATTTAACAAGGTATTGGTTGTATAGCTTACATTGGTTTCACCTATAATATCAATTCCATTCTTTTTCCATTGGTACTGTGGAGTAGCGCCACCATTTACAGGGGATGCTGTAAATGTTACGCTGGTTCCATCACAAATCACATTAGAAGGGTTTGATGTAACTGTTACAGAAGGTGTTACCGGGTTACATACTACAGTGGGAACTTTTACATTCACATCAACTACACTGATATGGCCAAATGCACTTTCACTTTCAACCCTTATATCAAAAACCATTTCAGATACGCCGGTAAATGTAAATACTGCTGCCCTATTGAAATCAGTATTATTGGTAGCATTGTAGGATTGCCAAACGGATTGATCATTCCTTTTGATTTCGATGATGCGCTGATCAGCGGCTGTTCTTGCTCCCCAAAATTTAACGGTATATTCCTTGGTTATATCAAGTCCGCCCATTTTCCACTGGCCATTGGTAGCGCTGGGGTGTGCAAATGCAAAATCGGTGGTGGCACTATTGGGGTAATCTCCCACATCTCCTACCGTATTACCAGTATTTACACCTGGCCCGGCAGGATTGAATGTTCCATCAATTCTATTGATAATTTCCAGATTGATCCCTGTACTGGTATTTCCTGTACTGATGGCATTGGATACTTTAACGCCCGGCAAACCATCTGTTACATTGTTCCAGAATTTATTTCCGGCATCTGGAGATGTAGTAACCGTATTGCCGATATCAAATAAAACGCGTGTACCTACAGTAACAATGACTGTATCAACGTCAGTGGCATTTTCATTGTCAGTCACTTCCAATTCAAAAAAGTAAGTGCCTTCTACGAGATTGTCTACAACTGTTGTGGCAGCATTGGGTGTAACGATATTAAAACTGGCCGGACCAGCAATTTTACGCCACTGGTATGACCCTATGGTGCCATCAGGATCTGAAGAAGCTGTACCATTTAAAGTGGTGCTGTTTCCAGGTAAAGTAATGGTAACATCTGCCCCCGCATTCGACACTGGTGGCAGGTTGCCCTGTTCGGGTATGGCTGTACGTGAGATGTCAATTAATGAAATATGGCCAAAAGCGCTTCCGGTTTTTACCCGGATATCGAAGGCCATTTCAGTTTGGCCAGAGAATGTAAATACAGCGGCATTATCATATAAGCTGTTTTCACTTGCATTGTATTCGAGCCAAACAGTTTGGTCGGCTCTTTTGATTTCAATAAAACGTTCATCAGGAACCGATCTGGTACCCCAGAATTTTACCGTATACTGACGAGTAGCTTCCAAGCCAGTGATTTTCCATTGGCCGTTGGTGGCACTGGGATGTGCAAATGCAAAATCAGTGGTTGCATCAGCACCATAATCATTCACAGCGCCTATGGTGTTACCTGTATTGGTACCAGGGCCGCCCGGATTAAAAGTACCATCGATGCGATTGATCACTTCCAGCCCAATGGTCGTTGATGCGTTTCCGGTAGTGATGGCATTGCTCAGTTTTACCCCGGGCAATCCATCTGTAAAAGTATTCCAGTACTTTCCATCCACATCGGGTGAAGCAATGATGGTAGGGCCAATATCTATCAATATCCGCGAACTTACAATCACATTCACCGTATCTGTGCTGGTAAGTGCATTGTCGTCTGTAACAGTTAATACAAATGAATAACGCCCTTCCACCAGGTTATTCACCAATGTTGTTGCAGAAGTTGGAGAAACAATATTAAAAAGGGATGGGCCAGCGATTTTAGTCCAGCTGTAAGAAGTAATATTTCCGCTTGAACTTGAAGTGCTCCCATCCAGCGTAACACTGTTGATAGGCAAAACGACTGACTGGTCATTGCCTGCCCTGGCAACCAGGGTACCAGTAAAGCGGTTACAAAGCGAATCCAGAATATTTTCAGCTGCCATCCTTGAAAAGAATAAGCGATGGCCTTCATTGTTCACATGCACATTGTCGAAATCATAAAATGTAGCAATGCTGCCATCGGGATTGGCTACATCATTCCAGAAATTCACAGATTTATCCCCAAACCGGGTAATAACCCAGTCCCTTAAATCAACTAGATTTTGGATCTGTGCCGTAGACATCTGGTTCCTTGGCTGGCTGGTAGTAACCCATACAGGAATATTAGCAGCGTCTGTTAATGCCAGTGCGGCTTCAAAATTTGCCTGTTGTTCTGATAATGTATAATCGTTGGCAGCATCATTTGATGGAAGGTTGATGATGATTGCATCCGGATTGGCTGCCAATGCCGCCGTAATATTAAACCCGCTAACCGGAGATGGGCGCCCGGGAGGCGGCGTATAACCATCGGGGCGTAAATTTTGATAGGTGGTAAAACCCGGTATCGCCAGGTTAATAACTTCATTGGCAGCATCCCTGCGCTTCATATAGGCCGTATACTTTCCTACCCACGAGCTGTCATATGTTGTAGCACCTGTACCAAATGCTGTTGAAGAACCTAATACAACAATGCGCCAGTTTTTATTACAGTTTACAATATCTGAATCACCAGCAATGGTACTGGAAGCAAATGTCATCAGGCAAATGACAAGGATGGTAAGCCTCTTGAATAGGTTAAGCATAAAGCTAAATTTCGAATGATTGGAATGGCTTATTTAAATGTTCTTATTGGAGCAATGGATGTTTTGGTTTTCATGAGATGCTGTGAGGATTGGTCGGATTTCAATTGGAGGATAGTAAGCAGATTTAAAACAGGATACATTATTGGTTAACAAACAGATATCTGTATGGATATCTTAAACACAAAGCTAAAAAAAGAAATCCGGAAATACTAACAATCAATAAACTATATGTTGAGAATTTCTTATTTAGTATATTTAATGTAACTTATTATTTATCAATCGGTTCTGTTTTTGTGTGGTTGACCAGATAGCCAATAATTCCCTCCCCAGGAAAAGTAAGGCGATAAATCCTGTCTGCCCGATGGGGGCGATATCCATAATTGCCCAGCTTACCAGGTGGAATGACAGGATTGAAATTGCCAGCCAACGATCCCATTTTTTTGTGAAAAAACCAACTAATGCAGTTAATTCAATCAATACTGAAACTACGTACAAGCCTGCTGCATAGTTTTCGTGAGTGATCAAAAATGTATTCAGCGATGTGCGCCACCCGGTATTTCCTTCCAGGTAATATGGTGCAAACTGACCGGTAAGAAAGTTACTGAACTGTCCAGGGGAATAAAACAAATCATTTGAAATTTTTAATGCCGCGGCTGAAACATAGAAGAAAAGCAAAAAATAGCGAATGGCTTCGTATGCAAATTTTTTGTTGACTGCTTTTGTAAACAGAAATGGAAAAAGTAACCATACAAAACCAGACTGGTAATTGCGGTGGCCGAGGTAACCGGTTAAAGTAATATAGAATAGCAACAGCCATACAAACAATATCCTGGCAATATGTGAACGGCCAGGCTTCTGAATAAGTAACAACAAGAATATGATGATGGTACTATTCAACAACAACCCCAACCATGGATGCTGTACAATGTATTGCGGGATTCCTGTAATGTAAAATGCCCAGTATACAGGATCGGCTTCAATACTAAAAAATGGGGAATGTGCATAACCCGATAACCCAGCTCCCGAAATGAGCAGGATAATCAATTCCAGCAGCAGGATCAACAGAACTAAGCGTTCTGCCGTCATCCATGTTGTATGAGGGCCATACCGTTTCATCAGCGCTGTTGTTGCGTATATATGACAGTTGAATCCGTTATAACAGGATGGCCTCCACGAAAATCAAGGCCATATTTTTTTAATTCGATTAGGTCGCCTGTTCTTGAGTAGTACCCGGCAAAGCGGCAATACCAGGGAGCCCAGGCCTCCCCCATTTGTTTGCTGATGAAAAGCTTGCCTTCCAGTTTTTGCATTTGGGTTGCAGATAACTTTTTCCGGGTAAAATACATTTCCAGGAAATTATGTCCTCCTCTTTGAAGGTAAGCAGCATACTTGGCTGGCGACTGCTCAAGAAAATCTTTCCGCCAGTATAATTGTTTTGTAAAAGGGATTCGTTCACCGTTGAGAAGTACGGCATACGTAGCAGCTTTTTTTTCTGTTGCTGGGACCGTAGCAAACATCCTGTTGTAGGGGAACATCAGCATATCCATTTTCTTATAAAAATGAATTGCATACAATAAAATGAACAATAGAACCAGCAGGCCGGCAAACTTCGAATGTTTGAAAAGCTGATATAAAAAAAGTCGTTTCATTCAATCATCAGTCGGGTAATAAATATCAAGCTGCTATGAATTGCTTTTTGAGGTCTTTCCATAAATACAAAAAAACGAGTGTATAAGCGGCAGAGCTCACAATGGCAGCAGCCGTGGCCCCATATGTGGGAACGAGCAAACCATCAAGGGCAGCCACCGTAAGAAAGCCCAATAAGTCACCAGTGAAAATTTTTCGGATATTGCCTTTACCAATATACACGGCATTCACCAGGGTTAGGATGCCCAGGCAAACGAATCCCGGGAGAAAAATTAACATGTATTGTTGCATTTCTGTGAATGCAGGCCCAAACAGCCAAGGGTAAACGAATTGCCCGGCAAATCCTATCAGAAATGCGCCCAGTACGATGAGTAGTATATAGGGCCGCATCAGTTTTTTCCATTCTGAATAGGAATGGCCAATTTCACGGGACCCGATAAATGGTAACAGGGTTGAACTGATGATGGAAGAAAAATAAAGGAAGTACTGCCCTATTTTACCGCATTGTACATAATTGCTTAATGTTACTGGGTCGCTGTATTGCTCTACAAAAAAATTATCCACCCTTAGAAATGCAAAATAGATTAAGGAGGAAAACATGATCCGGATTCCATGCATATAAAAAGGCGTCCAGTTTACTTTAAACGATTGAAGGTCGCCACGTTGGTAAGATACCGTATACATCAAAGTTCCCTGTATCAACAATAATATCGAATACCCGATGCCGATATATTGGAACGGGTCATCCCCTTTTTTTATAAATAGCAGAAGGTATAGTAGAAATAAAATATTGGTAACAGATAAAAGTACATTCTGCAGGTTGAACTTTTTTTGCGCAGATAAAATGCCCTGGTAAAAAATCAACAACAGGTTTCCGGTTGCAAACATGGCTACTGCAATAACTGGTTGTTTAAAAAAATGAAGCAGCAGTGGCTTACCAAGCGTGAGCAGGATGGCCCAAAGAAGGGTAAAGAATATCGTTGCATGAAGCAATTTGCGATGTACGAGCGGCAGTAATCGGGGTTCTCGTGAAATCCATGCTATTGCCGCATAATCCAGCCCGGCACTAAACAGAAATACAATAAAACTGATGAGGTACAGCTCATTGAAATAATACCCACTTTCGGCAGCCCCCAGGTTGCGTACGATGAATACATTGATGAGAAAAACGATGACATGATTCAACAGCTTGCCCAGCACATTTTGTTTGAGAATGGAAGAGATGTTAATCATAGAAAATGGGCAGCTTCGTTATTGGGCCCGATATGGTTTTTTATTAATAATTTACAAAGTAAACAATTGCAGTAAGATTATGAGCATATTCAGGAAAATAAACAGGAATGCCCGGGAAGTAAGCAATACGGGGTTTGGCAGCATCGCCGGTAGTTATGGTGGTCGTTTTATCAATAAAGACGGTCTGCCCAATGTAAAGAAAACAGGCATGGGGGTTTTAGAAAGGTATAGTTGGTTTCACAGCATGCTATCAATGAGCCGCACCCATTTTTTTTTAACGATACTCGCATTTTTTATTTTCGTGAATTTGTTTTTTGCCAGTATTTATTATTTCCTGGGTACCGAATACCTGGCGGGTATGAATGCATCTACCGAAGCAGAAAAATTTGGGGAAGCATTTTTCTTTAGTACACAAACCTTCACCACTGTGGGATATGGAAGGATTAGCCCAACGGGATTCCTTACTAGTGCCATCTCTTCTGTACAGGCATTGATGGGGCTTTTGAGTTTTGCGGTAGCAACCGGACTAATGTATGGGAGGTTCAGCCAGCCCAAAGCATATATCCGTTTTTCTGATCATGCTGTCATTGCACCTTACAAATCGGGTATTGCACTGATGTTCAGACTGGCTCCTTATAAAAACACCATTCATACAGATGCAGAATGCAGACTTACCCTGGGCTTGCAATTGGAAGAAAATGGAAAAACTACCAATAATTTTTTCTCTCTCGATCTTGAAATTGATAAAATAAATGCTTTAACACTTAGTTGGACGCTGGTGCATCCAATTACCGAAAACAGCCCTTTGTTCAATCTCAAAGAGGAAGACTATGGTAAAATAACAGGTGAATTGATCGTTTTTGTAAAAGCTTTTGATGATATGTTCAGTAATACAGTTGTTACCCGAACTTCATATAGTTTTCGTGAAATCATACATGGAGCAAGGTTCCTGCCCATGTTTAGCAGGAACCCAGCACATAACGTAACCGTGCTTGATCTTTCGAAACTCAATCACTATGAAAAAGTAGCATTGCCGGTTTAAAGCTTCAGGCTGTTGATGATACCTTCAAATTCTGCGGCCACGAGGCTTGCGCCGCCAACCAGTCCGCCATCTACATCCGCCTTGCCAAAAATATCGGGTGCATTGGCTGCCTTTACGCTTCCGCCATACAAAATGGAAATAGTAGCGGCTGTTTCATTTCCGTATTTCGCTGCCATTACCGACCTGATATGCGCATGCATTTCCTGTGCCTGGTCACTGCTGGCAGTTTTGCCGGTTCCAATCGCCCAAATGGGTTCGTAAGCAATAATAAATCCTTTCACCTGATCGGCACTGAGATGGAACAGGCTTTCAGTTAATTGTGTTTCAACATAACTGTTTTGGGTACCCGCTTCCCTGATTGGTAAGGGTTCCCCGCAACAAAAAATTGGTTGTACGCCGGATTCTAATGCCCTGTTTACTTTTTCGGTGAGTATGGCATTGCTTTCATGGTAATATTCCCTTCTTTCACTATGGCCTATAATTGCATACTTAATGCCCATCTCTTTCAGCATCTGGGTACTTACTTCTCCCGTATATGCACCGTTTTTTGTAGCAGCACAATTTTGTGCAGCAACAAACACCCGCTCTTTACCTGCAAACTTTTCCTTTACAGGTAACAGGTATGGAAATGGAACAGCAATAATTACCTGCTGATGGGCAGTGAGGGTATGTTTGGTTGCCAGAAGTTCGTCTGATAATTTCAGGGCCTCTTCGATACTGAGGTTCATTTTCCAGTTAGCCGCGGCGATCTGTTTGCGCATACGTGAATTATTTAGTTGATTGATATAATGAAGTTAAACATGATATTTCTTCGGAGGTAATTTCCTGGTGTTTCATTTTTTTCCAATTACTGATATCAGCAATGGCTTTTTCAAATTCATAACGTTGATCCCCCCACGTAAAATCGGGAATAAATTTAGGTGGAAAAGCGTTGCCAAAAACATTGCAACAAACCCCAACGATCGTTCCGGTATTAAAAGAAGTGTTGATAGCGGCCCGGCTGTAATCCCCCATGATCAACCCTCCTTTATTGCCCGCATTGATGGCTTTATCAGGCTCCAGGTAGTAACGTATCGCTGAACCTGTATTCTTTACATTGCTGTTGCTTGTACCAGCTCCCAGGTTACACCATTGGCCAATCACACTATCACCCAGGTAGCCGTCGTGTGCTTTATTGCTGAATGCCTGCAAAACACTGTTTTTGATTTCTCCCCCTGCCACGCAGTGTGGACCTACCGTTGTGGCACCATATATTTTTGTACCCATTTTTAGTACACTGCTTTCGCCCAATGAAAATGGGCCACGGATCATCGAACCTTCCATGATGTTTGCATTTTTACCAATGTAAATGGGCCCTGTAGAAGCATTCAGTATGCTATAATTTACCTCGGCACCTTCTTCGATGAAAATTTTCTCGGGCAGTATGCATTGGTTCGATGAATGGATAATGTGGGAACGGTGTTGCCGGGTCAGCAATTCAAAATCACTTCTAAGGGCAGGATCATTGTATTGAAATATATGCCAGGGGTATTCGATTTGAAATACTCCTTCAAGCGAGTTCAATGAAATGCCATCTTTGGAAGAATCGATAATTTGTTGGTAGTTGTGAATGGTTGGGATGACATTGGCCGGGATACAGATCCATTCATTTGAATCTGATGGAGGCCTTTCAGTGGTCACGGGTACAGCAGTAAGTAATTCCCATTTCTCCCGGATGGTAAGAATACCTATTCTTATATCTGCAGCATGTCGTGTTAGCGTAAAAGGCCGTAGTCCCTGCCGGCAACTGCTTTCATCAAGAAATATTTTCATCGGCTTAAAAATAACAAGTTATTCCTAAAACTTGCTGAATGATATTTGCTATATCCTGAGGCAAAAAAAATCCCCCCGGAAAACCGAAGGGATCTTAAAGTATAGCCATGAAAAACAATCGTATGCAGACTTTCGGCTGCTTAATTATTTTGCTTTCTTTTCGTAACGTTTTTTGAACTTGTCGATACGACCTGCAGTATCTACCAGTACATTTTTACCAGTGTAAAAAGGATGAGAAGTATTAGAAATCTCCAATTTGATAACTGGGTATTCCTGTCCGTCTTCTTCCCAGATAACGGTTTCGCTGCTGTGCGCTGTTGAACGGCTAAGGAAGGTATGGCCATTGCTCATATCCTTGAAAACCACTGTTTTGTAATTAGCCGGATGAATGCCTTGTTTCATGTTTTTTTCGTTTTGAGTACGGATTTTGCCGTACAATTGATTTACAAAGTGCAAATGTAAGGAATTTCCTGCAAAAGTTGGTAATCCAATTATCAGCTTTTCATATTTACATATTGAAGGGCAATTCCGAGGCTCCAGGTCTTGCTGAGCTGGATGACTTCCTGTAAATCATCTATCTTCTTGCCGGTAATGCGGATAATATCATCCATAATTGCAGCTTGTACTTTTAAACCGCTGTCTTTGATAAGTTTAACTATTTTCTTGGCATCTTCCTGTTTGATACCGTTTCTTACCGGGATTTCCTTTTTAGAAACTTTTCCGCTCACAAATGATTCTTTACTGAGGTCATAAATTTCTGCAGCCAACCCCTGTTTCATACTCCTGCTGATAAGCACATCCACAATTTGCTGGATCTTCATATCACTGTCAGATTCAAGGTTCACTTTAAACTCTTTTTTATTGAGTTCGATAAGTACATGCGACCCTTTAAAATCGAACCGGTTGGTGATTTCTTTGTTTACAACATTTACAGCATTGTCGAGGGTTTGCAGGTCTACTTTACTCACAAGGTCAAATGAAGGCATGGCGTAATTTTTTACAAATATAGTTATCAGAAAACATAGTCAACAATGGATAAAAATCCGGGGTATTAAAAACCGGCGTACGATTGGATACGCCGGTTATGATATCAATTTTCCTGATTAATTGGCTCCTTTTACCCTGTTTTGTTCTTCTCCAGCCCCGCCTGTCTTTCTTTTAGGCATCCCTTTGATGGGTTTGCCAAACCTGTAATTAAACGAGATGGTTACTACCCTGTTGTCGTTCCATTCCCTGAATGATGCTTCAGTTTGCTGAAAGTTTATATTTCCCCTTGCATTGCGGGTGTAGAAGAGGTCACGGACATTGCATTTGAGTGTGCCTTTGTTTTTAAGGACCTGCTTTTGAACCCCCAGGTTAAGTTCGCCCATCGAACGAATCACGAGCTGTCCTTCGAGTCCTTTGGTCCTGTAAAAACCACTCATTTCAGCTGCCCATCCTTTTTTGAAATTGAATTGGTTATTCATATGAAATACCGCAACGGTGTTGTTTACATCGAGGTAATCGCCATACAGGGCTCCCCTGAATCGCTGGTACCTGGCTTCTGAATACAAAATGGATGTGAGCCATTTGGTTGGTTTCAATTGTGCATTCACCGAAATGCTGGCATGTTGCATAGATCCATAATTGCCTTCCCTTACTATGGTAGCAAAACCCTGTTGTTCAAACGTGCCATTGATAAGGTCGGTGGTATAACTGTAGTTTAAAGTAGTGGTGAGGAACTGGCGGTGTGTATGGGATAGTTCCAACACGTGTGAAAACATTGGACGAAGAAATGGGTTACCCGAACCATAAGTGTATTTATCGAGCAGGAAGAGAAATGGGTTCAGGTCTTCATAATCGGGCCGATTGATCCTGCGGCCGTAAGAAAATCCAAATTCATTTTTCTTGTTGGCGCTGTAGCTGATATAAGCCGTTGGAAATAGCCCGGTGTAATTCCTGCTGAATGCAGAATCGTTCCGTTGCGGGTTCCCAAACTGGTAGCCTTTATAATGGGTATTTTCGGCACGCAAACCTGCCTGCAAACCCCATTTTTTTATGGTCCTGCTAAAGTTGATATAGGCTGCACTGATTTGTTCTTTGTACTGGAAGCGGTTTGTTTTTTCAAAGTCGATCGTTTCAACGGCATTTGTAATATTGAAATAGCCGGCAGTATTATCGGTACTAACATAGCTGAATTTTAATCCTGCTTCCAATTTCAATCCCTTAGGTAACGGGTGCGTATAATCGATTTTTGCAGTATAGATGCGAATGTCTGAAGGTAATTCCCCCCTGAGTGCATCACTGTATTTTTTTGTCCAGTCGGCTGCATATGTAGTATTCACAAACATCTGGTCTTTGCTGGATACATAGCTCAGGTAATCGGCATCTGCAGAAAGTTCACGCCCGGTGGTATCAAACACATGCCTGAAATTGACATTCAGCCCAAGGTTCCTCCACCAATATTGCTCCCCGTTATCAGCCGCAACAATGGAGTCAACTTCACCAAGGCTGTTCTTTAACAGCGTGGTATTAAAGCCAGCGTCTTTACCTGGTGTAGTAAATCCTGTAGCCACGAACCCAATGGTTGTCTTTTTAGTTGCGAAATAATCGAGCCCTATCTTGGCATTGTAATTCCCATTCTGCCTTTTCCTGAAATTTTCCTGGTCGAATATGGCACGGGTAGATTTATCTGCATTCGTATAACGGCGGTGAATATTCATCTCCTGGAAACGCTCCCGGTAATTTGCACTAAGCGTACCAAAGAGGTTGATTTTATTGACCCGGTAATTAAGGTTAAGGCTATTATTGAATTTTGGATAAGCACCTTGCCCGTACGCAGTACTCAGAGACCCGTTGAAACCTTTTTGCCTGTTTTTCTTTGTCTTGATATTGATGATCCCTGAATTACCGGCAGCATCATATTTCGCCGAAGGATTGGTCATGATTTCGATCTGGTCGAGATTAGACGAAGGAAGGTTGCGCAGAAAATTGGCAAGTTCTGTACCCGAAAGATAGGTTTGTTTGCCATCAACCATTACGATCACCCCCTGTTTTCCCCTCAGGCTGATATTCCCATCTTTGTCAACCGATACACCGGGTGACTTTTCGAGTACTTCCATAGCGGTTGAACCGGCATTGGTGATGGCCGCTTCTACATTGATAATGGTTCGGTCGATTTTTCTTTCAATCATCGGCCTTTTACTCATCACGACGACGTCTTTTAAGGCTTTAGAAACAGGTTGCAGTTGCATCAAACCGGTTGTTTGCAGGGGTTGTTCAAGGCTGATCGGCAATAACTGGCTGTACGTTTTTTGATGGCCTGCAGCAGTGACCAATACCAGGTACGTTCCTGCTTTGAGCCCTTCGAAATTAAACTGGCCAGCAGAATCTGCCATGGCAGTTTTAACCATTGATGAATCCCTGGATTTCAGGAGAACAATGTTGGCTGACTGGATGACCTGTTGGTTTCCACCGTCCCGGATAGAACCTGTAATGCTGCCACGCAGCTCTGTTTGCGCTAAGGCGCTGGCCGACAACCCTACCAGGGCTGCCAGGCAAATGAATTGTTTCATGGCTATACTTTTTGTTTTGGCTATAGTAGTTACATACTTTAATAACTACTTCATAAAAGTAGGTACTTTGTAAAGCATAGTACAATGTTAAGTAATGAATGGTTCTATTAATTGATGAATGGCTGAAAAGACAAAAGCCCGTCAACGGGCTTTTGTCTTTGGAAGATGGTATCTGTAATTAGTTATCTGTTGATTTGGCTATTCGCTTCGAGACAAATAAAAAGATGAGGCCAGCTAATACCAGCAACATTGCGATTATTTCGGCCTGGGTGGTACGCATACCAATGAAATGATAAGTTTTATTTACTCGTATGAGTTCAATGAAGAAGCGCTCCATTCCGTTCAATGTGAGGTATAGTCCAAACATAAACAACGGGGTTTTGACCGACCTGCGGATCATCCACATCAGAAGGAAGAGTAAGCTGCAAATGATGGTTTCATAAAGGGGGGTTGGAAACACGGGTTGTGGTAACACACGGTTGTGTTCATCGGTTATACCGGGCAATAATATTCCATCCTTATTCACGTTTTGCGGATAATTGTAAGCAAATAACCACTGAGGAAGAAAGGAAGGCCCTTTGATAGAGGTATGCGGTACATCAGCAAGGCTTGCATACGTGCGGTCTGTTACATAAGCTATTTTGCCACTATCACCGGTAACTTTTCCTTCGATAAAATATGTTGCATTTTTTTGAAGGGCTTTTTCAAAATCACCGGGTTGTGCAAGGATGATGTTTTGTTCAGCATCATTGATATATGCGCTGTTATAAATACCCCAATCCCCATCACCCGATACCTGGCACCCGATGCGGCCGATTGCGTAGGCGATCATGAGCGCAGGCGCAGCAGCATCTACCAGGTGGGAAAGTTTGATCCCTTTTTTATATGCATACCAGCAAATGGCTATGGCAGCAAGGATGAGCCCGCCATAAAAAGTTAGCCCGCTTTGCGATAACAGCCTTTCAATGGGGTTGGCAATGAATTCGTCCCAATGCTCGAAATTATCAAACAGTTTTGCTCCGATAATTCCGAATACCAAACCAAGTATAACGATATCGCCTACCCGATCATGCGGCCAGATGCGTACTACCCTCCTTTCGGGTTCCCGGAGTTTTTGTTTGTCTTTTTCCCGCCATTTTACAAAAGCCAGCAATGCCCCCAGGAGGATCCCGCCCAATAAATGCCCTTCGCTTGAAAAAATATAGGTTTGAGCGTCTATGCCTTCGGGTTTGGACACCAGTAAACCGAGTAATTTATATCCAAAAAGAAAGCCAACCAGTGCATTGGTCAATAATTCGAAAATGCTGGCAGGTTTGCCCACAGTAATCATTTCTTCCCTGGGCAAGAGCAGCCCGAGTTTCTCTTTACGGTGTAATTCTGAAGACAACACCCAGGCAGCCGCAATAAAGGATATCGCTACCATGAGCCCGAACGTATTCAAAAAACTCAAAGCCTTCCATTCTACACCAAACCAGTCTTTGAAAACATAATATAAATTGGGATACATGGCCGCTGTTTAAGGATTTACAGGTAATTAGGTTGCAAGATATTCTATCACTTCGTCAATAAAAAATCCTCCTGCAATTTTAACCAAAGCAGAAGGATCTGTAAACGATGAATAATGTAATATGTTAGTTACAATGGGTATCAAAAGCGCCCATCAGGTTTTCGGCAATCATTTGTGCACTCCTTCCTTCGATATGATGGCGTTCGATCATGTGTACCAGTTTACCATCTTTAAAGAGTGCAATGGCCGGTGAAGATGGAGGATATGGTAATAAATATTCTCTTACTTTCTTCACAGCATCCACATCAAATCCGGCAAAACTGGTGGTAATGTGGTCGGGCTTTTTTGATGCATTGTGTACTGCCATGAGCACACCCGGCCTCGCCGTTCCTGCGCTGCATCCGCAAACTGAGTTGATCATAACCAGCGTCGTGCCCTTTTCGGACAGTACTTTTTCTACATCAGTTGGGGTGAGCAATTCCTGGAATCCATTTTCTGTTAACTCCTCCTTCATCGGGATAACTATTTCTTCGGGATACATACCTGTAAATTTATTTTTTGAGTTTAGAATGACACAAAATTACAACCTTCCTATCAATCATTCATCGAATCTTATCTATATATAATTTCGAAAAACGGAAATAATGGCGCAGGCGGATCAGGAAAACTGCCATTACGGCTTACTTTGAATTGAAAATTTGAAATTTTGGCTTACAAATTCAGCTGGAATGCAATTTGAATGACATACATCATCAACAAATTCTAAAACAAAAAACTATAAACGCCATGACACTTGTAAAAGTAAACCACCCAATCAGCAAATCCATTGATGGAATGATGAAAGAATTATTCAATGATTTTCCAACAGCTTTTGGTAAAACCTTCAGGGAAGATGTGCTCCATTTCCCTCCGGTGAATATCGTAGACAAAGCCGATTCGTACGAACTGGAAATTGCTGCACCCGGTTTTGAAAAGGCCGATTTCAATGTTACGCTTGATGGAAATATCTTAAGCATCAGCACCGAGAAAAAAGATGAACAAACCGAAACAACCGGAAAAGTTGTAAGAAAAGAATTCAGCTATAAAGCCTTCAAGCGCAGTTTTACACTTGATGAAAAAATCAATACTGAGCATATCCAGGCACGTTATGAAAATGGTATCCTTAAGCTCAACTTACCGAAGAAAGAAGTAGCAAAGGCCGGTGCCCGTGAAATCAGTATTCAATAAAAGTCTTAGTGACTATACATACAGTTGGTAACCTTTAAAAAGGTAAACCTCCCTATTCCTGGGGAGGTTTTTTTATAAGTTGACTGGCTTATTATTATTGGGAACAGCCGTTCCTTCTTCGTGTATCAATCAGGTATTGAATTTTCCAACCGGCATCGGTTCGCACCAGTTGAAATGAATTGACCCCACAATGGCTGAATTTTCCGTCGTAATAAAACGAATAGGGTGTCCAGGCAATGGCAAGTGGCCCGTCGATTTTTACTACATCAAAAACAATTCTTTCATCTAGCGCCTCTTTTTTTGCAGCAGATACCGATCGAACAAATTCGGCCACGGCTTCATTGCGCACCTGCAGTTTCCCTTCTTTGTTCTTTGCAATGGTTTGCAGGATCGCACTGTCGGCAAAACAGGTTTGTAACAGGGCGCCATCCACAGATTTCATTGATGTGAATAGCTTATTGATCACTTGTTTAACAGAATCTTCTGCGGTCGTTTGAGCAGAAGCCGGACTGATACAACACATCAGGATAAAAAATATGAGTGCTTTCATATGCCTTAATTGATTTTTGGTAACATTATTGTTTACTATCTGCAAAAGACCGAAGGTATGAAAGCAGTTCCCCTCTTTATTGCCGTTTGTGTAATTGCTGCAGCAACAAGTATCAGTAGTTGTTCCCGTAAAACGCATCCGGGATTGTCGGGGAAAGATGCTGGTATCACGCGGCTCGATTCAACTGCAACTAACGTAAAAAAAGCAACAATAAAAACGCCCAAAGCCCCGGTACCCAAAATGATTGTAGTAAACGATGCTGTTGCCAAAAAAACAGTAGATGGAAGAATGTACTATGACCTCAATGGTAAACGTTACTGGCGCAATAATAAGGACGGCAAATACTACCTGTTTAATAAGTCGATGTATAACAACCCCGATTTTAAGCCAGTGCCATAGGCATTATTTATAGCCAAGTATTTTCAACATGCTTTGAGCTGTTTGCTCCTTGGCATATACCCAGTCTACCAGTTTACCATTCTTATCATGTCCGATAATAATATGCTTTGGTGAAGGGATCATACAGTGCTTGATTCCACCGTACCCACTGATCTGGTCCTGGTATGCGCCTGTATGAAAGAACCCAACATACAAGGGTTCGCCTTCCCCAAGTTTGGGAAGAAAAACCTCATTGATGTGTTCTTCCGAATCGTAATAATCATGGCTGTCGCAGGTGATGCCGCCAAGTACGACCCGGTGGTATTCATTGTCCCATTTGTTGATGGGAAGCATAAGGAATTTTTCACCGATCCCCCAGGTGTCTGGCAATGTGGTGATAAATGAAGAATCGATCATGTACCAGGTCTCGCGGTCGTTTTGCATCTTTTGGCCGATCACGCTGTAGATATGTGCCATGCTCTCCCCTACTGTATAACTGCCAAATTCTGTAAAAATATTGGGCATGGGTACTTTGTTGCGGTTACAGGCCACTTTGATATTGCGTACAATCTCATTGATCATGAACTGGTAATCATATTCAAATCCCAGGGAATGTTTAATGGGGAATCCACCGCCGATATTGATAGAATCCAGTTCGGGGCAAATCTTTTTTAGCTGGCAGTATAAGTTGATTACTTTATTGAGTTCGCTCCAGTAATAGATATCGTCTTTGATGCCTTTATTAAGGAAGATATGAAGCATTTTCAACTGGAACCGGTGTTCGTTGCCCTCGATCTTATCTACATAAAACTCCAGGATATCTTTA
>JBPOHG010000152.1:0-6920 GCA_052035835.1 Bacteroidota bacterium
TTTTCGGGTTTTGGAAGTTTGAACTTCCACTCCTGTTTAAAAAGTATCACCGGGTATTCCTATTCACCACGCTCATTTTTATATTATTCGTTGCAGTTGGGTACCTGTCGGCTGTAAACAACCCTTCCTTTGTAAGGGGGATCCTCGGCGACGATTATGTAGATATGACTGAAGAGAATATTGCCAATGGCAATCCTTTTGGTGTTTATAGTAAAGGCGATTCATTTGGTATGTTTATCAGGATCGCTGTGAATAATATCAGGGTGGCATTTACCACTTTTTTAGGTGGCTTTACCTTAGGATTCTTTACGCTGAAGATCATGTGGGATACCGGTATTATGCTGGGTAGTTTTCAGCAACTTTTCTTTGCACATGGAATGGGGTTGAACTCAGTGTTGGTGGTATGGATACACGGCGCCATTGAAATCTCATCTATCATCATTGCGGGAACAGCTGGGTTCATATTGGCGAATGGTATCCTGTTCCCGGGAACGTATAAACGCTTTGAGTCGTTTAAACGGGCAGCTAAAGATGCAGTTAAAATCATGGTATCTCTTGTGCCTTTTTTTATCATTGCAGCCTTTTTTGAAGGATATATTACAAGGTTGATGAGCCGCACTTATCAAACCAATGTTTCGGGCGGAATGCCGGTTTGGTTGAGTGTGCTAATCCTTGCCGGTTCATTTGCACTCATCATCTGGTATTTTGTAGTGTACCCGATACGCCTTTCGAAACGGGGCAACTGGCAAAAAAGCAACAGTATTGTAGACCGTTTAAATAAGGCAGATGCATAAACTGTTGTACATACTATTGCTATGTTGTTTTGTACTAACGGCCCATGCACAGGAGCCGCAACCTTATGAATACAGTGATACCAGCCTGCTCAATGATGGCCCTGTTGTTGATCCTCCTACGGTTATAGAAGAAGAAGTATCCGGTGAAAATGTAGAGGACATACAGGATTTTGCAACAGATACTACTTTATACATTCGTGAACTTTTCATATCTCCCGATTCCATCAAAGCTTGGAAGTCACAGAAGGATTTTGCATGGAATGCTAAACTGGATAGCTTGTTACGTGCACTAAAAGAAAAAGGCAGTGAGGAAGAAGCATCTGAAGACATTGAATCACCCAACTTTAATACTTCCTTCCAAATCCCGAAAATATTAACCATGCTTTTGTGGACATTGGCAATAGGGGTCGTGGTATTTGTTTTATACAGGTTATTTCTCAGCAACGCAGTGTTCAGAAAAGAAACAAGTGCCCGAAGTACAGTGGCGGAAATATCAGATGAAAACGCCGTGAAGGATACTGCCGACCATCTTTCACAAATCAGGATGGCTGAAGAGGTGGGCGACTACCGTAAAGCTGTGCGCCACCATTTCTTGCACCTGCTCGATCAACTTGCAGCAAAGGGTAAATTGCAACTTTCCCCAAATAAAACCAATTATCAGTATTTGAAGGAATTGCCGGCAACTTACCAAACTGAATTTGCCGACATCATGCACCATTACGAGTATATATGGTATGGAAATACCGGTATCGCACAAACGCAGTATAATCGAATTGCCCGGCTTTTTTCAGAAATAAATCAAAAAAGATAATGCTCATTGCTTAATCGCCTCACCATATATTGCATTGCCACCATTATTTTCCTGGCTGGTTGCCTGGGTAAGAAGAACGGGTTGCCAGACCTTCGGGAGACCTATGCAGCAAAAGACAGTAAGCCTTTTGGCGGAGCCATGGCATTAAATGTTGTGCGCAATAGTTTTCCCGGCAGGGAAGTAGAAAGGAGTAAACTGCCATTCTCAGAAGCGGTGGATACATTTTTTGATTCAACTGCTGTTTTTTGTAACATCAGCAAAAACCTGATACTCGAAGAACGGGATGTGGAACGGATGATGGATTTTGTTTACAAAGGGAATACGGTTTTCTTGTCATCTTATTTTTTTGATAGTTTGCTCATGGAGAAACTCAATTGCAAAGTGAGCAGGAACCCTTTGGATATTTTCAAAACGTATGAAGACCTGTCGGATACAGAAATTAGATTGCTTGAAGACGGGGCGTTTGATTCTACTGTTTTTACATATTTTTATTACCCCTTTAATAGCTACTTCTCTGGTATCGATGATGAATATAGCAGGATTATGGGGTATAACAGCAACAAAGACCCCAATTGCATTGTTTATTTCTGGGGGAAAGGGAAATTCTTTTTACATACCGACCCTAAAGCATTCAGCAACTATTTTCTCCTCACCCGGAAAAACTATTTGTATTTTCAGTCACTGCTCCAGCTAATGCCCGAAGATCCGTCAAAAGTGTACTGGAGCGATTATTATTACAGCCACAATTTCAAAGACCGGCAGAAATCACATTCAAGCTTTAGTGAGTTGCTGAAATATCCACCGCTTACCTGGGCTTTCTGGCTTACTTTGCTATTACTGCTGCTCTACATACTTTTCGGAGGCAAGCGCAAGCAACGGATCATCCGGCACATTCCCCCCAATAAAAATAGTTCTATTGCATTTGCAGAAACCATTGGGCGATTGTATTTGCAGCACCAGGACAATAAGAATATTGCAGACAAAATGATCACCTATTTTAACGAGCATATCAGGAGCCATTATTTTATTTATTCACCCCCAGGTTCAGAAGATTTTATTCAAACGTTGAGCAGGAAAAGTGGAATACCTGTTGAAAGAACGACAGCCCTTTACCAGATTATTGAGCGGGCGTCTTTGGCGGAGCTGGTAGATGACGCAACGCTCCTGAACTTGAATGACCAGATTCAGCAATTTTATAAAAACAGAATATGATGGAAGAAAACTTATTTCGCGAAAGCAACGAAATCACACGCTTAAACCATGCCATGAATGAAATCAGGCAGGAAGTAGGGAAGGTAATTGTAGGGCAGCACCAGATGGTGGATCTCTTACTGATTGGCCTGTTGTGTGATGGGCATATCCTCATTGAAGGGGTCCCTGGCGTTGCCAAGACACTGGCAGCAAAACTGGTGGCAAGAATAATAGACGTTAAGTTTTCCCGGCTTCAGTTTACACCCGATATGATGCCGAGCGATGTGATCGGAACAGCTGTTTTTAATCCGAGGGAAGCCATATTTTCATTTAAGCCAGGGCCTATTTTCAGTAATGTTGTACTGATAGATGAGATCAACAGGGCCCCTGCAAAAACCCAGGCTGCATTGTTTGAAGTGATGGAAGAAAGGCAGGTTACCGTAGACGGGTATACGCATTTCATGGAACACCCTTTTATTGTTCTTGCTACACAAAACCCCATCGAGCAGGAGGGCACTTACCGGCTCCCGGAAGCGCAGCTCGACCGTTTCCTGTTTAAAATCCAGGTAGATTATCCCGGGTTACAGGATGAAATCCTGATCCTGCTGAATCAACAAAGCAAAACGCAAAACGAATTATTGGCGGGAGTAAACAAACTGCTTTCCCCGGAATCTGTACATCATTTCAGGAGAATAGTGCAGGAAGTAAACATCGAGAATAAACTCATCGAATACATAGCCCTGATTGTGAACGAAACCCGTAACAATCCGTCTTTATACCTCGGTGCATCCACGCGTGCTTCCCTGGCACTGTTGAAAGCTTCAAAAGCATTGGCAGCTATTCGTGGCCGTGATTTTGTGATTCCGGAAGATATTGTGGAAATGGCCCCTCATGTATTGAGGCACCGCATCATGCTTACCCCGGAAAAAGAAATGGAGGGGCTAAGCCCCGACGAATTAATAGAGATTATTTTAAAAGCCGTAGTAGTACCGCGTTAAATTAAAATAAGCAACAAAAAGCACATTGAGTATCGTTAAGAAATACATTGCCGATTTGTATCTGCCACTCAGGTTTTATCTGGGGGCTGGAACCTGCATCCTTTTGTTTGTACTGGCTTTTTTTGTGCCGGTTTTTTACCCGGTTGCACTAGGTATTCTGGTTGTTTTTACATTTCTTTTTTTGGCTGATTATTTCTTTCTTTTTCTCCAGGGAAACGGCCCACTTGCTTCGCGTAATGTGGGAGAAAGGTTGAGCAACGGTGATGAGAACAGGGTAGAACTTGTCATTCGCAACCGCATGCGCTTTGCCGTGGACATGGAAATTATTGATGAATTGCCCGAGCAATTCCAGGAGAGGAATTTTCTACTTCAACGAAGCTTCAAGCCAGGCGAAGAAAAAAAAATAATGTATTCCATCCGGCCGCTTCAAAGGGGCGTGTATGAATTTGGGCAAATTTTGCTGTATGTACAAACGAAATTAGGGCTTGTATCCAGGCGTTTTGAAACGGCGGATGGGCAAGCTGTTGCAGTATATCCATCTTTTCAGCAATTGCGGCAATACCAACTGGCAGCACATGCTGCACAAATTGCTGAGCAGGGCAGCAAGCGCATGAGAAAACTCGGGCATAGTATGGAGTTTGAACAAATCAAAGAGTATGTAACCGGGGATGATATCCGTAGTGTTAACTGGAAAGCCACTGCACGAAAGGGAACATTGATGGTAAATAATTATACCGATGAAAAATCGCAGCAGGTCTTTTGCCTGGTTGATAAAGGCAGGCTGATGAAAATGCCTTTTGCCGGATTGACATTATTGGATTATGCGATCAACAGCACACTGGTATTGAGCAACGTATGTATCCAGAAACAAGATAAAGTAGGCTTGCTCACTTTTTCCGATAAAATGGGCGCCATCATTCCTGCCAGCCGCAACCCGATTCAAAAGGATACTATTATGGAATTGCTGTATAAGCAGCAAACGGCATTCCTCGAAAGTGATTTCGAACTTTTATATATGCAGGTGCGCAACAAGATTAAACAGCGCAGCCTGTTGATTTTATATACAAATTTTGAATCATTGAATGGTTTGAAAAGGCAGATCAATTACTTGCGTTTGATTGCACGCCACCACCTTTTGCTCGTAGTGTTTTTTGAAAATACCGAACTCACAAAAGTTACAAAGGCAACAGCAGAAACACTTGAGGATGTATATATAAAAACTATTGCCGAGAAGTTCAGTTTCGAAAAAAGGCTGATCGTAAAAGAGTTGCAGAAATTTGGCATTCTATCTGTACTCACTGCACCTGAAAACCTCACCGTAAATGCTGTGAATAAATACCTCGAATTAAAAAGCCGTCAGGCCATCTAGTTCGCTGGCAAGTCCTACATTCGCAAAAAAAAATAGCATTGGCACGCAAAGAAACTTACCGGCATAAACGCATCAACCAACAACAGGATAATGGATCCGCAGAAGAAAATCCTCCGGCACCATTGGTTCAGATCAGTGAAGAGCAACGTAAATATTATGAAGAGGGCCGTGTGTTATTAATTGATAAGCCCCTGCACTGGACTTCTTTTGACGTGGTGAGAAAAATCAGGGGAGCCATCCGGATTAAAAAGGTAGGCCATGCAGGCACATTAGACCCTTTGGCAACAGGTTTACTGATTATCTGTACGGGAAAGTTTACAAAGAAAATAAACGAATACATGGCCAGTGAGAAGGAATATACGGGCCATTTTGTATTAGGTGCCGTAACGCCTACCTATGACCTCGAAAGTAACCCTGAACAGGAAAAGGATATTAGTCAAATGACCCCTGCTACCATTCTCGGACAGCAACATTTGTTTACAGGCCTTATTATGCAGAAACCGCCTGTTTATTCAGCGATCAAGAAAAAGGGTACCCCTTTATATGAACTTGCCAGGAGGGGGGAGGAAGTAGACCTTGAGCCCAGGCCGGTTACCATCCGTGTATTTGAAATCACCGAAATAAATTTGCCCAATGTTTATTTCAGGATTGTATGTACAACAGGAACGTATATACGAAGTATTGCCCATGATTTTGGACAGGCGCTTGGATGCGGCGCATACCTGGGGAGTTTAAGGCGTACCAGGATCGGGGAATTTGGGGTAGACAGTGCGTCTACGATGGATAACTGGTGGGCGTAGGTGAAAATAGTTAAAACCAATATCCTATCCCGATACTGAAGTTGAAGTTTTCATACCGCCATTTCCTGTATTCATCATCTTTGCCCCGCGTAAAAATTTTCTGTAAGAAATCGTCGAAACCGATACTCGGCGCTTTCCAGCCATTATTTTGGTAGTATAACTCTGGCCGTTTAAACCGGAAACCAAAATCAAGCCTTAAAACAAAATAGCTGAAATCGAGCCGCAAACCAGTACCTGCCGATACCCCCATTTGGCTGTAGAGGTTTTTGAAATTGAATTGGGCACTGTCTGCCGAACCATCCGTTTTTGTATTCTTGAGGTTCCAGATATTGCCTATATCTGCGAACAGGGCACCACGTAAGGTTAACGTATTGGGTATAATCCTGGCGATGGTATACCTGTATTCCATATTCATCTCTAGTTGCATATCGCCAGTTCGGTCATTGAAGATGGTTTTAGTAGAACTGAAGGGCACCAATGGCCTTCCACCCGGTCCAAGGCCCCTAACAGGCCATGCACGCATGCTGTTGCTTCCCCCGCCAAAATATTGTTTAAAGAAAGGAAGCGTTCGATTGGTATCACTACCCAGCAAAGGAATGCCTACACCCAGGAATCCCCTGAATGCCAGGGCCGTTTTGGGGTATTTAACCGCATATTTAATTTCTGCATCTGCTTTTATATAACGCCGTTTGTAGCGGGTAAGGATCGGGAGCCGACCAATAAGTAAGCCCGATTCTTCGAGGTTGAATTTGTACGACAATTCCCTCGTTGTATTGCTAAGTAAACTTAATGGGTTACTGGTACGGGTAAGCGAAATGCCGGTGCCCATCACAAATGCAGTATTGTAGGAGAATTGTAGAAAGGGGTTTTCTTTCAGGATATTCTTAAAACTGTCGCTTTGATTGAATAAATAACTGAAGCCAAAGTTGAGTGGAGTAACAGTAAGCCTCCAATTGT
>JBPOHG010000096.1:0-4447 GCA_052035835.1 Bacteroidota bacterium
ACAGGGTTCTTCAATCAATGGTATTACGGTGAAGGGTACCCTACATTTAACATCACTTATTTCAGGCCCAATAGCGACTCCCTGTTATTATTGGTTAATCAAACAACCAGCGCCCCTGGTGTAACGCCTTTCTTTGGTGGCTTGTTAGAGCTTCGTATTACATCTGAATCGGGTGACACTACCATCCTAATAAATATGCTGGCCAACAACCAGATTTACAGGTTAAAAACGGCCCGCGTGCCTACCGGGATTATTGTAGACCCCAATAACTGGATGCTGAATCAAACAGGGACCATTACGAACGGGATTGTGGTGCCGGTATCACTCCGCGATTTGAATGTTAGAAAAGAAACGGATTGCAGCTATCAACTCAACTGGATGGTTGAACAAGAGCAACAGGTAAATTTTTATGAAGTGGAATTAAGCAATGACGGCATTCATTTTTCAAGCGCCGGAACAATTCAGGCAATCAATAACGGCTTGCATCGTTATCAATATGCAGTACCAGGCAATCCGGGCGAACTATTGTATTTCCGTTTGAAAATCGTTGAACAGGATGGAAGTTATACCTACAGCAATATCTTAACCGGTAACAGTGCCTGCAAATCGGCGGCTTTTGTTGAAGTGATGCCCAACCCTGTAACAGATTATATTCAAACCCGGATATCACAAAACAGCGCCGGAAAAGTTCAAATAATATTGTACAACAGCAAGGGCCAGTTGGTTCACCAGGAATCATTTCAGGCGGCCCCAGGCATTAATACCCATATCATCAAAAACATAGGCAGGTTTCCCGGAGGTGTTTATATGTTACAGGTTTCCAACGAAGCCGGCCAATCGGGTACATATAAACTGGTAAAAAAATAATTTCGGCTATTCTTTACTGATAGTAATTTTGATTTTTTCATCAAACTGGTCGCCATGGCTGGCTTGTGCCTGTATTTTTCTTACCACGGGCATCCCTTCAATCACTTTGCCGAAAGCAGCATAACCAAGCCCATCGGGGCTTCCCCTTCGGCCTGCATCCATGGGTGACTGGTCGCCAATGCAAATAAAAAATTCTGTCCGGGCACTTTCATTGCTTGTTCGTGCCATAGAGATCACACCATCTGTATGTGTGAGGCCTGTCATTGAAGTGGGTTCATGGACTGTTTCAGGGAGCATGGTTACCTTTTGAGGATCGGTATGCCATATCCCTCCCTGAATAAAACCGGTATTTGAAATTTCTTCCACTCCATCGGTTTTCATCACCCGGTAAAAAGAAGCCCGCTTATACAATCCTTTATTTACATATTGAAGAAAGGCCCCGGCAGTCCTTGGTGCTTTGTCTTCGTACAATTCTATCCTGATATCGCCCAGGCTGGTTGCAATTTTCACAACAGGGTACTTACTCCCTTTAGAATTACAGGAGCAGGCAAATAGCATGCCTGCCAACAATAAACTGCAAACGGGCAATCGCAAATTGAACATACAATACTTTGATTAGTGGTCATTTAATGGCAACCCTTTTTTCTGAAACTCAATCCAGTTGAGGTATTCGGGAGCCACACGGTGTTCTTCCATAGTTATACATTTATCCACCGGGCAAACCAACTGGCAGAGATTGCACCCTACACATTCTTCTTCTTTAATGGTGTACGTATTATATGGCTTTCCATAAGTTAAATTAATGGATTGATGCGAAGTATCCTCGCAGGCTATATAACACAATCCGCAGTGGATGCATTTATCCTGGTTGATATGTGCAATATGATGGTAATTAATATCCAGGTCTTCCCAGTGTACAATATTGTTTACCGATTTACCAATAAAATCTGTGGTAGTTTGAAAACCTTTTTCATCCATCCAATTGATCATCCCTTCACACATATCTTCTACGATCCTGAATCCATGTTTCATGGCAGCTGTACAAACCTGCACATTGGATGCGCCCAGTAACATAAACTCTACTGCATCTTTCCAGGTACTTACACCACCAATGCCTGATATAGGTACTTTTCGGGTAATTTCATTTTGTGCGATGGTCGTAAGCATTTTGAGGGCGATAGGCTTTACGGCCGGGCCGCAATAACCACCAAATACACTCTTTCCTCCAACATAAGGATTGGGCACGAGTGAATCTAAATCAACACCTGTTACAGACTGAATCGTATTGATCAGCGACAAAGCATTGGTACCTGCCTCCACCACCGCTTTCCCGGTAGGCACTACTGAATGTACATTGGGTGTGAGTTTTGTAATAACTGGAATGGTTGCCTTTTCCATCACCCACTCAACTACCATCCGGGCAATGTCGGGATCCTGCCCTACCGCTGCGCCCATGCCTCTTTCTGTCATTCCGTGCGGGCAACCGAAGTTGAGTTCAAATCCATGTGCCCCGGTATCTTCTACCTGCTTAATCAGTTCATGCCAGCTCTCCCGGTTATTATCTGCCATCAATGAAACGATCATTGCACGATCGGGAAACAACTTCACACACTCTTCAATTTCTTTTAAGTTGATATGAAGCGGACGGTCACTGATCAATTCAATATTATTCAATCCCATGACGCGATGCCCGCCATAATCTACTGCCGAATATCGGGAAGAAACATTTTTCACCTGGGAACCGAGTGTTTTCCAAACTACCCCACCCCATCCTGCTTCAAATGCCCTCAGCACATTTATTTTTTTATCGGTAGGCGGAGCACTGGCGAGCCAAAAGGGATTTGGTGATGTTATGCCTAAGAAATTTGATTCGAGAGAAGCCATGTTATTATAATTAAGAAAGTGAATGAAGATTGATTTGCAGCTTGATGACCTATATTAAAACAAGTATTGCAGGATAGCTGCTGCACCGTCTTTTCCTGCCTGAACTGCATCTACTACTTCTTTTCCTCCATTTACACAATCCCCCCCGGCAAATACGCCCTTGAGATTGGTAGCTTGTTCATTGATTTTAATTTTTCCATGCTGATGATCCAATTGAATATCCTTGATCAATTGTTCAAATGGCGTTTGACCAGCCGCTTTAATCACCATATCCACTTCCAACGTAAATTCTTCGCCGGTTGATATGGGGGAGCGCCTGCCGCTTGCATCTGGTTCGCCCAACTTCATCACGGATGCCCTCAACGCCTTCACTTTTCCGTTTTCACCAATGACTTCTTTAGGAGCGGCCAGCCAAATAATATTACAGCCATCTAATTTTGCAATATCAAGTTCAACTTCTGTACAGGGCATCTCTTCCTGTGTACGGCGATAAAGCATTGTAACTTCGGTAGCGCCTAAACGCTTTGCCTGGGTGGCCGCATCAATAGCGGTCATTCCCATTCCTATAACTGCCACTTTATCTCCAACAGGGACCTCACTGTACCCTTTTGTACGGATATCATAGATAAACCCAATGGCATCTGTAACACCTTCAAGGCCTTCGCCAGGTATTTCGAGTTGGCGGGCAAGGCCAACACCGATTGCCATATATACGGCATCGTATTCTTTGCGTAAAGTTTCCAATGAAATATTCCTGCCAAGTTCCTGATTGTATTTGATTTCAATACCTCCAATTGATAAAATATATTCTACTTCTTCCTTGCAAAACTGGGGCGTTACCTTATAGGCAGCGATACCATATGTCATCAATCCACCCCCTTCATTTTCCTTCTCATAAATTGTTACGTCTACTCCTTCCCGTGATAATACATGGGCACAACTGAGCCCGGCCGGGCCTGCACCAACAATAGCAACTTTTTTCCCTGCAGGGGCTTTTCTTGAGAACAATGGCCATTTTTTGTCCATGGCCATTTCAGTGCTATAACGTTGCAGCCTGGCGATGGAAATGGGCTTTTCCTCCATAAAATTGTATACACAAGCGCCTTCACATAACTTTTCAACCGGGCATACTTTACTGCAACCTGCCCCCATGATATTGGAAACAAAAATGGTGTGTGCGCTTCCTTTGATGTTATCAGTGGCTATCTGCTTTATGAACTTAGGCACTTCAATACCTGTAGGGCAACTCTTCATACATGGTGCATCGTAACAAAACAAACAGCGGTTGGCTTCTACCAATGCAGCATCCCTTGTTTCGAAAGGCGGATGAATGTCTTCGAAATGCTGCCGGTATTGTTCTTCGCTTAATCGGTTATTTCTGATTGACATATTTAAAATTAATAGTTTAGTGCTTGATGTTTCACACCTGGCGTATGAATAAGATAATTTAGAGTTCAGTTATTTTATCATAGGTTTCGGGCCGCCTGTCGCGGAAAAACTGCCATTTACTCCTGATCTGTTCTATGAGATCGAGGTCGAATTCAGCAATGAGCAATTCATCATGATCTTCTGAAGCACAAGCAATAATTTCCCCGAGTGGATTTACGAAATAAGAAGTGCCATAAAACTTACCTAGGTTCCAGGGTGCTTCTGTACCAACGCGGTTGATACAACCCATGAAATAACCATTGGCAAC
>JBPOHG010000073.1:0-13640 GCA_052035835.1 Bacteroidota bacterium
TATGGGGAAGGTTCTTCAAGGGAACATGCAGCCATGGAGCCACGCCACCTCGGCGTAAGAGCGGTGCTGGTGAAATCTTTTGCCCGCATCCACGAAACAAATCTCAAAAAACAGGGCATGCTTGCACTTACTTTTGATGACAAAGCCGATTATGATAAATTCCTTGAGGACGACAGCATCGACATCATCGGCCTCACCAGTTTTGCACCCAACCAAAAATTACAATTGGTACTTAACCATGCCGATGGAAGCAAAGACCATATCCTGGTGAACCACTCTTATAATGAACAACAGATAGAATGGTTTAAAGCAGGTGCAGCTTTGAATATCATCCGCAGGGAATTTGCCGCAAAGAATAATTAAGCGATCCTTATAATAAAAGAAAGAGCCTCATACAAATGAGGCTCTTTCTTTTATATGAAATTTTGGAAATTAATTATCATCCAGCATGAGCCACCTCACTGATAATGCTGCATAGGGATGGTTCCCAAACAACCTAAATGAATCCCCCTCTGCACCTCTGGATTTATCGAAATTGAACTGTAGATTGTATCCACCATTCACTTTAATGCCGATACTTTTGGATAGTCCAATTACAACACCGCCCCCTATATTGCCCCCAATACTGAATGTAGCATCGTCCGGCAATTTTTCGGGAAACGTACCCTCCGGTGTATAATTTAATTCACCTGCATTTGCCCGTAATCCAGATGCATACAAATTAAGCCCGGCATTTACAAAAGGCCTTACACGGCTGATCTCCGATTTTTCCGACTTGGTTAAATAATACCCAAGGTTGTAACGGTAAATGAACCCAAGAGAAGTTTTGCCGGTTACAGTTACTGGTTTTGTTGGATCATACGCATCTACTGTTTCATATTTGAATGATGTAGGCAAGAGTAATTCAACATCTGTCCAAAAGAACCACTGTTCACCTTTGTCTCTTCCATAACTGTACTGGATACCTGTCATTTGCCCAACACCCGATTGTAAAAAATGAAATTGAACCCCCAGTTCATGGGTACGGCCTGCTTTATTAAGAAATGTTGCTTTTTTGTATTGCGCCGAAGCTACTAATGAACAGGTAAATACTGTACAGAGCAGAAAAATTTTTCTCATATGAAGGTGTTAGTTTTTTGGTTTTAAAAGAATGTATTTATAAGCATTGTCATAAGCGGCATCCACGAATGCCAGCATATCCTTCCAGTTTTCTTTGGGCATATTGGCCTGCTTATAAATTTTAGTGATGGTTAAAACTACCTGCCCGTTTTTTTCTTCTGCAACGCAACTAAATGCCCCTGCAGCATTGTCTACTTTGGTATTCAGCTCTTGTAACCCCTCAGCTGTATATCCATCAGGGATTTTAAAATTGATGACCCAGGTTAATGTCCTGGCATACCCTACATTGATATCATGCTTGCGGTCGCGTTCATCTTTCTTTATTTGCAACTGGCTACCAACCAAACCCGGTACATTTACAAGTAATTTTTTACCTGCCTTTCTTACCATGCCACTCAATTCAAATTCCTCTGTATAGTTTAATTCCGGGGTTTTCATAGAACGGCCATCACTGCCCACTGAGAAATTCTTATACGTTACTTTTTGGCCAAACTCCCGCTGTAATTGCCTTTTAACAAAGTCTGGCTTCGCTTCTTTGAAATTATCTTTCAAAGCTTTTACAGATTTATAGTACTCTTCTTCTTCGGCTTCCCGCATTTTTTCAGTGGGTGAATTCCCTCCATAATTTTTATAATCATCGAGCATATAAGTGGTATACCGCAAGGCATCAGAAATCTGCCTGGTTTTACTGATGCCTTTAGATGCAGAAACCCTGCTAACAGTCATATTCTGCAAACCTGGCAGTAAAGATGCGCTCATCGTATAGGTGGCAACGTTATCGCTTACACTTGCATCAGGCAAAACAAAATCCTTAATTTCCTGGGCGCCAGTTTTTTTGGCCGGTTCGTAAATGATATAGGCCGGGCTGCCCAATAAAGACTCCAGCTTATCTTCGGGATTGCTGAAATCTGTAGGGTTAAAATAGAGCTGGTCACCAACTTTACATACATAACGGATCTCTTCATCAAACAACACTTCCTTCAATGAGCCAACAGATTTAGAGACACTAATGATAAGTTCAGACTTAATATCCTTTTGATACAAGAGGGAACCAAAAATAAATGCAGCCATTTTATCGCTCAGGTAAGTATCCCTGTTAAGTACGATGTTACGCAAACGGTAATATGCTTTATTGATATACTCTTTATCTGACCAGTCTTTTGCCCCTTGCTTTTTTAAACCTGCCCAAAGAAAATCAACAAATTTCTGAACACTTCCATAATAGCCATACGGTGCATCGCCTACCAATACATAATCTTCCCAGGCCTTTTTAGCCAATTCTTCTTTCGTAAAGCCTGTCTTGATTTCTCCTTTTTCGCCGATAAGTGCACCTTTGGTTTTCTCATTGTTGGCATATATCACCTGGAATTTTGTGAGGGGGTATACCCTGTAAGTGTTGATGAAATTCACATCCTTTTCTATTCCCCGGTCGGTATCGGTAAAGGAGTACCGGTAAAATCCTTCTTCGGATGCTGTTTCCTTTTTAAAATCGGGGGCCCCATTCAAGGATAGCGATTTGAAAAAAGATTTGTTATCTGTTTCAATTGATATCTGGTTAAAAAGTATCGGATAGTTTTTATTGCACAACTCATATTGAGGGGTAAATTCAATATAACCAGACCCCGAAACATCGAGTTTACTTTTTGTAACGGTTACATATTCCAGGATATCACCTGGCTCAAGGTCGGGAATGGCTACTTTATAATAACGCCGTTGGGCACCGCTTTGCTGATCAAAAAAACTTTTAAAAAATTCAGGCATATTAGCAGAAGACTCCACCCCAACAGCATCATTCAATGAAACCTGTTGGGTAGTGCCGTCTTTCTTAAATAGCCGGGCGCTGAAACCATCTACTTTGTCGCTATACCGGAAATAAATAGTGGTAAAGGCCTGTACCGCATTCCGGTCTGTAAGCATGATTTTAAATCGCACCGTTTCAAAAAACAAAAGGCTCCTTTCTCCTCTCGACAGGAACCCCATCCTCGATTTCTTATCAATATTAACAACGCGTTTGAACCCAAGCACAACAGCCGATTCATTTTTATACTTATCAGGTATGGTATTGGTAGAAAAAGCCGGGATATTTTCTGCCCATAACTGCTGTGCATTGCTTTCGATGTTATCCAGGAAATCTTCATTGATAATATCCTGTGCCTGCAGCTCAAAGGAAAACAGCAACAGGCAAAACATGAAGCAATATTTTTTTATGATGACATATAATTTCATGGAAGTAAATTTATTTTTTTGTGATACTCAACAGGTAATTATTAAACTCCCTGATGGCCTCAATGAATTTGGTCCAGTTGGCAAAATCGGATTTCTTAATAATGCCATTTTTAATCAGCAACTCTTTTTTCAACAGCATTTTATTTCCCTGTTCTATGTAGGCTCCTTTAAATTCATACCCTTCATATTTTATTTCGAGATCCTCCGGCTTATCAACAAATTTCCTGTCGGCCGGGATGGAAAGTGAAATCTCATCTTCAAACTTAATCACTTCATCGAGGTCATATCCTTCTATGCGCTTTTCATCGGGAATAAATTTATCCAGCATTTTAGGAAAGAAATCTACCCCAACATAGTGGTCGCCATTGATGGTGTTTACCGTATTTGAAAGGTCTACATCCCCTTCAATGGTCACGGGAATATCCCTGTTAGACAACTCACTGGTACGGATACCTGTTGCCTGCATATTGTCATTGCCAAATTCAAGGAAATCATTCAGGAATTCTTTTTGGCTGCTGATCGGCATTTCCTGGTAAGACTGATGGAATTCTGTGCGCTGGTTACCAGAAAGTGTAACTTTTATTTTTCCATTGAGCTTGTTATTGACGAGCGTAAATTCGGCTTTGGTTACCAGCCTGTTTTCGCCCGGTGTCGTCATTTGAACCGGTACAATTTCAAACTTATCCTTATTGGATATCATGACTTCCTTACCCTGTATCCTGAATGCGTTTTCGCTGAATGGGACATACTTTTCTGTACCATCCAGGAAATATGTTTTACCACCAAAATAGAGTGTGGTAATAGCATGGTTGTTTACGCACAAGGCAGGCAATGATTGTGAATAAGGGATCTGGCGTGTGCCAATCCATGAAAAGCGGGCATCATATCCAGCCATTTTAAGGAATTCAGTTAACAGATTGGCCATGCCTTTACAGTCGCCATATTTTTTGGAAAGCACGTCTTGTGCAGGGGCAGGAATATATCCTGAGTAACCATCTTCGTAAGCAATATACCTGATGTTATCCTGCACCCAGTAGTAAATAGCTTTGATCTTATCAATATCGGTGGTTTTGCCCTGGGTAATTTTTGAAAGCTGGGATTTCAGTTTTTCATTTTCATTACCGGCCATCTGGTACAAACGATTGTTCCAGGCATATACATCGTCTACTTTTTCAAAACCCTTCAACTCCTCGCCTTTTGCTTCAAACGCTTTGATCTGAATGATGATATGCGGATCGGTAAATGAGCGGCCGATCCTCTTGTATTCTGATTTATACGCCGGGATATCTTTCATGATGAATACATAATGGGTATACCCACCTTTCTTATTTTCCTGTACTTCTATCTTTTGCCCTTCAAAATTCATGCGTTTAAACTCTACCGTTAGCCAATTTGGCACTTTGAACTCGAGCACCTGCTCTTTGATGGGGTAGTGTTCATGGAAAAACAACCGGGTAAGGTAACGGCCGTCGGTATACGTTTTTTTAACGGTCACCCTCGACATGGCCCCTTTCTGCGAAAAACGGATCGGAAAAAACTGTACCCGGCTATCATCAAAGAAAATACCTTCGTCTGTCACCGAACGGTCGATGCCTCCCCGCTCAGAAGTGATATACTTATTACCATACTTTACCGCCCTTTTGAAAGTATTCAGTTCAATGAACTTGTTATAGTACTCTGCATACGTAAGGCTGCCAAACTTCTTTAGTGCAAGGAATTCGTATTCGGCGTCTTCCTGAACGGTGACTACTTTTTCATTCAGGGAATTTTTGCCTTTATCGAAGGTAAAATACTGGTAAGAAGATGTGCACAGAATATCATCTTCCTTGAATTTCTTTGAATAATATTCGGCGGTACCGATATCATCCGAATGTTGGGCAAATACCGGGCCTGCAGCTATTGTGAAACAAACCAATAGCATGGCCCACAGCTTTACCATGGTTAAACCTGGCTTATGCATAGTGTTGATATAAAGTTTGATTGAAAAGGATGGTATGAATAGTTTTGGTATACAGATCAATGAATCAATCGCATAGTGTGAACGGATAATTCATGAAAATATCAAAATAAATGATACGATCAAAAAATGAGGTTGCAATTTTTTTCATTAAAGCACATCAAACCAAACAGGGGTAGCATCATCCCAATCGCCATTGTAATTGATGGTAAGTTCTTCCCCTTCGTCAATGTCCCTAACAGATTTTACAAAAATGTGATCGGATGTGAAATCCATGAAATATTCGCAATTGCTCTGGTAACTATGATTATAGATAGGAATCAAACCCAGGGCCATGCAACAACGGTCTTTTTGTTCTCCCCACTCAAAGATATAGTCATGTAACAAAGTTTGGTCTAATAGCTCCCGGTCCCTGGCACCCATCACGATCACCGGCGACAATTCTATGATTGTACCAGCTGCTATGGGTTCATTGCTGAAGACCGCACGCCCTTTACCCGGAACCGTTTTTACATATAATGAAGCATGAATCATAACATTTGTTTCCGCAATAATAAATTAATTTGCAGCATCATCGAACCATAACCGGTTTCCATTCAATGGGGTTAGAACTAGAAGACATATCGTTGCAACAGCAGTTTGAAGAAGTCATTGCTTCCGAAGACAAACTGGCTATACAGGATTTCCTGAATAACCAGAATATCAGCGATGTGGCCGAACTCGTGTATGAAAACCCCGACTATGAAACACAGATCATCTCTCATTTGTCGATTCACCGGGCTGCCAGCGTGTTTAAGATCCTGGATGCTGGGGAACAAAAACGGATTATAAAAAACATCCCCCCTTTTAAAGCTGCTGAATTGATGAATGAGTTGCCGGCCGATGACCGCGTAGCATTCCTGGAAGTCCTCCCCAACAGCGCTGTTCGGGAACTGATCAAAACACTGGACCCGGAAGAACGGAAGATTACCCTTGAACTATTAGGCTATCCCGAGAACAGTGTGGGCAGGCTCATGAACCCTAATTACGTGTATGTTTACGAATTCAATTCGGTGAAAGAAGTATTGGAAACCATCAGGCGATATGGCACCAATACCGAAACCATTGATGTGATTTATGTGATCAATCAGAATGGGGAATTGCTGGACGATATCAGGATACGTGATTTTATCCTTGCTTCGCCCGACGTAAAAGTGCATGAACTGATGGATGGGCGATATATTTCCCTCCACGCTACCGACGACCAGGAACTGGCGAATGAGGCTTTTAAAATGAATAATCGGGTAGCCCTTCCTGTTACTGATGAACAAAATGTCCTGCTGGGGATAATCACGATCGACGACGTATTATGGGTAGCCAATGAAGAATTTAGTGAGGACATCCAAAAAATTGGTGGTACCGAAGCCCTCGATGAACCTTATCTCGATATCAGCATCCCCAAATTATTGAAAAAAAGAGCTGGCTGGCTGGTTTTATTATTCCTGGGTGAGATGCTAACGGCCACTGCCATGCAATACTTCCAGGATGAAATTGAAACGGCCACTGTGCTGGCACTGTTTATCCCCCTTATCATGAGTAGTGGTGGCAATAGTGGTTCACAGGCATCTACCCTGATCATTCAGGCAATGGCACTGGGGGAACTAACCATCACCGATTGGTGGAGGGTGATGCGGCGGGAAATTATCACCGGGCTTTTACTGGGCGTTATTTTGGGAAGCATTGGTTTCCTGAGAATCATTTTGTGGCAGAAACTGCACATATTTGATTACGGCGGCTACTGGGACCTGTTAGCATTTACCATTTTCTTCTCTCTCATGGGCATTGTTTTATGGGGCAGCCTTATGGGTTCTATGTTACCGATCATCCTGAAACGGCTGAAACTTGACCCCGCCGCGTCATCGGCCCCTTTTGTAGCCACGCTGGTAGACGTAACCGGTATTGTGATCTATTTTTCGTTTGCTTATTTCTTCCTGAAAGGGATTTTGCTATAGCGATCAAGGCGTTGGCTTGCCGTAATGTGATATTTCGAGTACGATCTGCCCGTTTTTATTGCGGATAATGAATAATTTATCATACACATGATCGGGCAAATCATTTAATGGGAAATCCAACACACCCAACTTCCTGATAAGATGGGGCACTGTATTGGAATGGGCCACCACCAGCAACTGGGTATCCTGATATAATTTCATACGTTCAAATAATCCTGTGCCGGTTGTGTCGGGGGTATAGATGGTAGAGTCGGCGCCTAATCGTAACCGTAATGGTTCACCGGTTTGTACTGAACGCTTAAATGCTGTCATGTATATACGGGTAATGGGCAACTGCCCCAGCCTGTTGGCCAGTTCCTGTGCCCGCTCCTGCCCGGCCAGGGTGAGTGCCGGGTTTTTGCCTGTATCCTTTTCGGCATGCCTTACCAGGTAAATGGTTCCTCCCGGAGGAATCATGGGAGGTTGCTGGGCCCGGCTACATCCCGAAATCAGGAGTAACAACACAATAATTTGCTTCATTCTCTGTTTTTAATGGCCTCAAATTACTGCATTTATGGGCCATGGCTGGCACTGTAACCAAAAACACATTTTTTGATTACAAATTCAGTAATTTGCGCCATTAATCGGGCCTTGTTAACCATAACTCTTTGATGAACAATGATAAATGGTTGAAGTGTGCGACGCCACTGAAGCAAAACAGGGGTACTGCCGCCCGGACAAAAATTAAACACTAAAATATTATGTGCGGAATCGTAGGATACACAGGGCCACGCCAGGCATATCCTGTTATTTTAAAAGGTTTAAAAAGGCTTGAATACAGGGGTTACGACAGCAGTGGCGTTGCCTTGTTAAAAGATGGCACCCTTAAAGTATATAAGAAAAAAGGGAAAGTTGCCGACCTGGAAGAAGATATGATTGGCAAAAACCAGGAAGCGAATATTGGTATCGGCCATACCCGTTGGGCCACACACGGCGAACCCAGTGACCGTAACGCACACCCGCATTCTTCGGCAAGTGGAAAATTAGCCATTATTCACAATGGTATTATTGAAAATTATGCACTCATAAAGCAGGAACTGGTAAACAAGGGATATACTTTTACCTCTGATACCGATACGGAGGTATTGCTCAATTTCATTGAGGACATACAGAAGAATAACAACTCGAGCCTGGAAGAAGCATTGCGCATTGCTTTGAAAAGAGTGAGTGGTGCATATTGTATCCTGCTCGTAGACCAGGACAACCCCGACACCATCATTGCAGCACGCAAGGGTAGTCCGCTCGTAATTGGCATCGGCAAAGGGGAACATTTCCTTGCCAGTGATGCTTCGCCCATCATTGAGTATACCAAAGAAGTGGTATATGTGAATGATTATGAACTGGCGATCGTAAAACCAGATGAACTTATCCTGAAGAACCTGGGCAACGAAAAAATCACACCTTATATCACCAAGCTGGATATGGAACTGGCGGCCATTGAGAAAGGCGGCTATGACCATTTCATGGTGAAAGAAATATTTGAGCAACCCAGCACCATTTACGACTGCTTACGCGGAAGGTTAGACGCAAAAGCGGGCACAATCCGTATGCGAGGCGTAGAGGAGCATAGCAACCACCTCATGAATGCCAACCGCATCATGATTGTTGCTTGTGGAACCAGCTGGCATGCCGGGCTGGTAGCCGAATACATCATTGAAGAGCTTTGCCGGATCCCTGTAGAAGTAGAATATGCTTCCGAATTCAGGTACCGCAACCCGATCGTAAATAAAGGCGATGTGATCATTGCCATTTCACAAAGCGGAGAAACGGCAGATACCCTGGTTGCCCTGGAAAAAGCCAAAGAAAACGGCGCCTTCATTTTTGGAATTGTGAATGCGGTGGGTTCTTCCATTGCCCGCATTTCTGATGCCGGTGCATATACACATGCAGGCCCCGAAATTGGCGTGGCTTCCACCAAAGCATTTACCGGCCAGTTGGCGGTGTTGATGATGGTGGCATTAAAAATAGCCAAACAAAAAGGAACCATCTCCGAAGAACGCTACAACAATTTGTTACTGGAGCTGGAAGAAATCCCTGAAAAAGTAGAAGCCATCCTGAAAAATGCGGATGCTATTAAAGTCATTGCAGATAAATATAAAGATGCCTCAGACTTCCTCTTCCTGGGAAGGGGGTATAATTTCCCAGTGGCACTGGAAGGCGCCCTTAAGCTGAAAGAAATTTCCTACATCCATGCTGAAGGTTACCCGGCTGCCGAGATGAAACATGGCCCCATTGCCCTGGTAGACGAAAACCTTCCGGTGGTATTCATTGCCACCAAAGACCCTTACCATGAAAAGATCGTAAGCAATATGCAGGAGATCAAAGCAAGGAAAGGGAAGATCATTTCTGTAGTAACAGACGGAGATACCGTTAGCCCCGGCTTGAGTAATGACTCTTTTGCCATCCCTACGGTAGATGAACTCATTGCACCGATCCTTACCGTGATACCTTTGCAATTGCTTTCTTATTATGTTGGAACAGCAAAAGGCATTGATGTTGACAAGCCCCGCAACCTTGCAAAAAGCGTAACCGTAGAATAAATATCTTACGCAGGATAAATAGAATTCATTAATTTCATCAGCCATTACATTTTATCATTAGATAGATTGTAATGGCTTTGGTTTTTTATACATTTTCCAAAATAATATCCTCCGGATATGAATATTATAAAGAAGCATCCTGTTAAGGAAATCGGTTACCATTTTATCGACAAAAAATACATTCCAAAAGGCAAAGACGAATACCACCTGCGCAACAAGCAAAACAGAACTGAAAATATTTATCACGCCCTCAGCCCCGATCAAATAGACACCCTGATTGTAAACCGCAACAGTTCTGATAATTGGAACAATGTACTCGTTACCGACCAGTTTGACGCCAGGCTGGTAAAGAATTGTAAATTCTTTGGGCTGGTGCGTATTGGCCGCCTTCGCCCCTATTATCATGAATTCCACAATGTGCGCATGCCGGTTGGTATTTATAACAGCACGATTATCAGTTGTGATATTGGCGATGATGTTTGTATCGACAATGTAAATTATATGAGCCATTACATCATTGAAAATGATGTAATGCTAACCAATATCAATGAACTGGCTACCACCGACCATGCAAAATTTGGCAATGGCATCCTAAAAGAAGGGGAAGATGATGAGAAGCAGCGCATGAAAATTGAAGTATGCAACGAAAATGGTGGCCGTAGTATCATCCCTTATAATGGCATGCTGGCAGGCGATGCCTATATGTGGAGCAAATACAGGGATGATGATGAATTGCTGGATAAATTCATAGAACTCACCGAAAAGAAATTTGATAAACAACGGGGTTATTACGGAAAGATTTGTGCACGCACCATCATCAAGAATTGCCGTATTATTAAAGACACCTGGATTGGAACGGATGCTTATATAAAAGGTGCCAATAAACTGAAGAACATAACGATCAACAGCGATGCAGAAAGGAAATCCCAGATTGGTGAAGGCTGTGAACTGGTGAATGGCATCGTAGGATTTGGATGCCGGATTTTTTATGGCGTGAAAGCAGTAAGGTTTATTTGTGCCTCGCATTCACAATTGAAATACGGCGCAAGGCTCATCAATTCATACCTGGGGAATAATTCTACCATATCCTGTTGCGAGGTATTAAACACCTTGATTTTCCCAGCACATGAGCAGCACCACAACAATTCTTTCTTATGTGCCTCCCTGGTGATGGGACAAAGCAATATTGCAGCCGGTGCTACGATTGGCAGCAACCACAACAGCCGGAGCGCCGATGGCGAGATTGTTGCGGGAAGGGGTTTTTGGCCCGGGCTCTGTGTAAGCCTGAAACACAATTCAAAATTTGCTTCTTTTACCATACTTGCTAAAGGAGATTATCCGTCGGAGCTCAATATACCGGTCCCATTTTGCCTGGTTAGCAATGATGTTGCAAGGGACCGGCTGCTGGTAATGCCTGCGTACTGGTTCATGTACAATATGTATGCGCTAGAAAGAAATGCCTGGAAGTATGCCGATCGTGATAAACGTACCCAACGTACCCAGTTGATAGAGTACAATTATCTCGCACCCGATACTATCAATGAAATTTTTTATACACTTGATTTGTTCGACAAATTAACGCTGAATGAAAAAGGCGAGGCCGAGGTAAGCGGATGGGAAAATACCGGAAGAAAAACCATCATAACAAAAATACCACAGGCTACTAATACATTTAAACAAGTCATCAACCTTTATGCCTGCACGTTATTCCTGCAGCATATTGCCGAGAATAAATTCTCCGATTTTGACTCTTTTAAGAAATCCCTCAAAACGAAACTGTCCCGTAGCAACTGGTTGAATATTGGCGGCCAGCTCATAAAAGAGGAAGAAATGCTGCGGCTAAAAAAGCAGATCAAAAGCAATAAGATCAAAACCTGGGATGAAGTACACAACTTCTACCACGAACAAGGCAACCAATATTTTGCAGATAACTTACAGCATGGATATACAAGTTTACTGGAGCTGCATAAGATCACATCCAGGCAGTTTACCACCGAATTCTTCAACACTTTATTGGGTGAAATGTTGCAAACAAAAGAATGGATGGTGAAAGGCATTTATGAAGCCAGGGCAAAAGATTACAGTAACCCCTACCGGAAGATGGTGTATGAGAATGATGAGGAAATGCAAAAGGTAATCGGCAGGCTTGAGGACAATGGATTTATTCAGGATCAGATGAAGGAACTCGATCTATTAAAAAAGAAAGTGCAAGTGCTGATAAAAAAATGGAAGTTGAAATAACCTATCATATGGGTTGAGTTTGTCGTTAGGATTATAAATAGCAGGACTGAATATCAGAAGTGATCTAATTAGCAATCGCACATTACAGGCTTAATTGATGTATGTATGAAACGCAGAAGTTTTTTAACCATTCCTCTTGTTGCCTCTGCCTTATTAACGGAGGCTCAAAATAACCCGAATGAACCTCCCAAAAAAGGTTTCAAGGTAGATGCAGGCAAGGGCAGGAACATTCAGGGATTAAAAGTGCTGGGGAGTACTTTCGATTGTAAGGTATCTGGAAAAGATACCGGCGGGCAACTCTGCATATTTGATACCGTGAGGTCGGGACAAGGCGGGCCTCCCCTTCACCTACATCATAAACAGGATGAATGGTTTTATGTAATAAAAGGGGAATTTAAAATTCAGGTTGGTGAGGATATATTTATCTTAAAAGAAGGCGACGCAGCTTTTGCCCCAAGAAAAATACCACATTCATTTGCTAAAATTAGTGATGGCATTGGCCAGCTAATGGTACTTTTTCAGCCAGCAGGAAACATGGAGTCATTTTTTATTGAACGTGCCGCTTTGGAGGCAGAATCAGATATACAGAAAAAAGAAGCAGCATTAAAAACTTTATGGAAACGGCATGGGATGGAGGTAGTTGGCCCGCCTATAACAATTTAAACTTATTCTCTATTTTTTAATCAGCCTTTGAAGCCTGGTCGCATTCCCCTGTATCACTTCAATCATATAGTTTCCCGGATTGAGGTTGTTTTCAAACGTGATGGTTCCGTTTCTTTTAATTCCAAACCTTCTAATGAGTTTACCTTTCATGTCTATGATATGAACCCTCGTATATTGGTTTGTATTGGCTGAAACTTTTAATGTATATGCGCCTCCCCATTTTGCAGATGGGATTTGCAAAATCATAATGCTGTAATCATTATCAAAAAGTGTATAGTTGATAAATGCATCAGCATCTTTCTCTTCAAAATCTTTCTCGCTGATGACCGCAGCTGATGAACCCAATGGCTCCTCACTTATTGATGCTGCTTCATATCCGGGAAATGTATGGTGAAAGGATGATAAACTGTGGCCGAGCAATGCCATATCTGCTTGCTGGCAATAGGCCGTACTGCAGCAAATAGCCATACATAAAACAGCTGTACAGATCGCCCGGAAAGGCGTATGAAACATTCTCATAACTTATGCAGTTGGTTCAGATAAGCACTAACAACTCAATGTTTGCAACGCGTACAGCAATTGTACAACTATGCATAGCTGTTATAAAATAAATAAAAATGAATTCCAGGTTAGAAGAGGTATTTAGCTGGATATAAGATGATATAAAAGTAAGGCTGCCAGATTGATTCAAAAAGCGTAAAAACACTCAATTTTAAGGCGAAGAATTCCACATCCCCCACTACAACACCCTCAAATAATTCAATATCAATACGGAAGAACACAAGAAATAAAAAAATGAAAATCAGTAGCGAGAAAATTTAAACAGTGGTTAAAGCGATCCTACTAAAGCATACGTTGCATATG
>JBPOHG010000261.1:0-10105 GCA_052035835.1 Bacteroidota bacterium
GGTACGAGCCATATACCAGCACGTCTTTGTTTTCTTTTCTGATGCGGATCATTTTCCGGATGTAATGAAGAATGGAGTTTTGAGTGCTGTCCTGTGCAGCTACATTTACGGTAGTAAAATTTTCATGTACCGGGAGCCAGGGTTTTCCTGTGGTGAACCCTGCAGCAGCTTTGTTCTCCCATTGCATCGGAGTCCTGCTATTGTCCCTGCTCAGTTCCTGCTGGTGCAAAAGGTATGCTGCTGCTTTTTCTTTGCTTTCCTTAAGGGCAAGGTAATAACGGTTGCGGGTTTGCAGGTCGTTGTATTGTTCTATATTGCTAAAGCGGATATTCACCATGCCAATTTCGTCGCCATTATACAAATATGGGGTAGCCCTTTGCGTTAGTAAGAAGGTGTGAAGCATTTTTGCGCTCGCATCCCTGAATGCTGGGGCGTCGTTACCATACCTGCTTACGGCCCGGCTTTGATCGTGGTTGGTAAAGTAAACGGTATTCCATCCTTTGGTTTTGAATTTCTCATCCCATTTCTGAACGATTTCTTTCAATCCTTTTACATTGTTACGCCCAACTTTATAATCTCCTATATCAAAAGAATCCCTTCCCCAGATATTGGCGATTTCATCATGGTACAATGTATTTAATTCACGGCGGGATTCATCAACATAATCCATCACTTTTGAAAAAGGGATAACGCCGCCTTCCCCAACTGTATAAACTTCCTTGTATTTGCTCAATACCCGGTCGTTCATTTCGCGTAGATAGTCATGAACTTTGGTATCTGCACCATAATATTTTACAAATTGTTCGTTAGAAAAGTCAGCAGGCTTTTCAGGCCAGCTGGTGTCTTTACCAATAAAGGGGAAGGCGTCTAACCGGAAACCACTTACACCTTTATCCAGCCAGAATTTCATGATATCATACATTTCTTCCCTGAGTTTGGGGTTTTCCCATTTAAGGTCGGGTTGTTTGCGGCTGAAGTAATGTAGATAGTAACTATTCGTTGTGCTATCAAATCGCCATGCATCTGCGTTCTCATCAAATAAACTGTAGCGTTTGGGTGGTGTGCCTTTTTCAGCGGGCCACCAGTGATAATAATCCCGGTAGGGGCTGTTGCGGCTACTGCGTGCTTCTTTGAACCATTGGTGTTCATCACTGCTATGGTTGATCACAAGATCCATGATAAGCCTGATGTTTCGTTTTTTCATCCCGGCCAGCATCTCATCAAAGTCGGCCATGGTGCCCATCTCTTTCATTATGGCCCTGTAATCACTGATGTCGTAACCGTTGTCATCGTTGGGGCTTGCACAAATTGGGTTGAGCCAAATGGCGTCTATACCTAATTGTTGTAAATAATCGAGCCTGCTGGTAATGCCTTTGAGGTCTCCAACACCATCTCCATCGCTGTCCTGGAAACTTCTTGGGTATAGCTGGTAAATAACAGCTTCCTTCCACCAGGTAGTGTCTGTTTGGGTGGCGGCCATTTCATTTTTAGTTGTAGCATCTTTGCAGGATATGGCCGCAACAGTTGCCAGCAATGCAAGTATTTTTCTCATTGATGAGTGATTGTTAAATGGAAGATACTCAAAATGAAGAATGGATTTACAAGGCTATTGAGAAGAATTAACAAATTGAAGATAATATCAGCATTGCAAACGATTGCGTTGGAAAATTATTTGATGAAATAAATCTGCGCATTGGAAAAATTGAATTACGCAGGCCGGTTCACCCAATCGTGATTCAATAAAAAAAGCCTGCATTCCTGCAGGCTTATAAAGCAATGAAAAGATATGATTAATTAACAGGAACTGTAAAAATACAACCATTGCTACTGGGTGAGGCAGTTGAAAAAGTGAAAGTTCCTTGTGTTACTGGTGTGCCTTGTGCAGTTAACAAGATGGTTTGTATGCCAGTTGTTGTAAAAGTTCCTGCGCCAGAAAAGCCAAAACCATTGGTAACATTGGTGCTAATATTATAGGTGCCAGTACTTGTAACATTTACCTGCAAGGCAACAGTATTCTGGCCGATTAATGGGATCCCGGAGGAATACGAGCCAGCTACCGTTGCTCCAGCACATTCATTACCCGAAACCTGGTATGAAAATACCGATGTACTTGCACTGTTAACATTGATCACCACTGTACAGGAAGTGGTTCCGGTGTTTGAATTGAGTACATATCCAAAGCCGCCAGCATTGACGGGTGTACCGCTGGCTTGTACAATGATGGTTTGCGGGCCAGATAGAGCAAAGAAACCGCTGGCAGAGAATGTAACTCCATTGAGTGTTGGGCTTGAGATAGTATAGGATCCAGCCGACAATACATTTACAGTAAGTGCAATGTAATGCGTATTAGAATCGAGAGGGACGCCTGCGATATAGTTGCCCGATACGGCGGGACTGGAACAGGTAATTGGGTCTGCTAAATTAAACTGGGCAACTGTACTGGGTGAATTTACAACCACTGGTAATGAACAACCTGTAACCCCCAATGATTGTAATGTATAAACAAATGAGCCTGGATTGATAGGTGTTCCTGTTCCGGTTAAAATAATTGACTGTGTTCCCAGTGATGAGAATGTACCGTTGGCAGAAAAACTAATGCCATTTTCTAAATTGGTATTGATAGCGTATGTGCCAATACTGCTAACATCCACTGAAATTAAAAATGAGTTACTGGCATTCAGTGGAACGCCTGCAGTTAATGGTAAAGGAGGCGTATTCAACTGGCAAGAAAGCCCCGAGCCTCCAAAAGTGAATACCGCATTGGGTATGCCTCCACAAACAGAAATTACAGGAACAGTAACACTGTTTCCGGTTACGCTTACTGCACCTGAATTGCCGGCTACTGTACTATCAGTTATTGAAACAGTAACACTGCTGATTGGGTTACAGTGTGATAACGTTGCTGTGTAGGCGCCATTAACAACAGGCGCTGAGATAAAATTATTTGATCCCGCATAGATCAGGGCAATTCCATTAGCAAGTGGGTTGCCGGCACAGTCGATCGCTGTACCCGTAATAGTGAGTGACTGGTTATTTGAAATATTAACGGTCACTGTTAGGTTGGTATTGCTGCTGAAAGGCCCGATGGTTTGTGTAGCCACAGGTGTACTGCAATTGATCGGGTTGGGCGTTACATTCATCTGCAATGCAAGGCCTGCTGGTACAAAACCCGATACATTCCCCTGTCCGTCTGTCATTCCATAAGTAGTAGCCCACCAGGTATTGTTATTGGGTACACTCAATTGAACAAGTGCATTGGCAACCGGGTTGCCATTTTGATCCTGCACATGCAGGGTCAGGTACACTGCATTGGCAGGCACATCAAGATTCCAGAATGAGAAATGGCTGGCCTGCATCTGGTAATTGTTGCCATTCCTGGTGGCAGTACCTTCTTTTTTCCAAATGCCCTGGTCATTGAGGCTCCAGGTATCAATGGTTGCAGGCGCTTTGTCGAGTAAAGAAGCCGGGATCGGCATTTGGATCGTAACTGGTTTATCGGTCACCAATTGTAGTGCTTCTCCGGTAGGAGATTCTAATTCTACTGCAATCATGCCTGCAGATTGTAATGCATACACATTGCCGGCATCCTGTCCAACAAAACTTCCCGGTAGTCTGGTACTAATGTCTGCGGCAGTTGGATCAATATAAGAAGCATAAATATTTACCGTTCCATTGTAAGTAGCGCCACTGCTTTTTACCTTAATGCTATTGGCCTGAAATGATAATTGTGTGCCATTAGCAAGGTCTACTTGGTCGGCTGCACTACTGCTGATGGTACCGCTGAGTGTTTTGGGGATGAGTTTAATGCTCACATAGTTTCTATCATTGCTGGCAGAAAAACTTCTGATCCCTTTATGGTATCCTGTAGCTTTTACCGTTATGGTGCTGGTGTATTTATCGAGCGTAATATTGTTAAAACTAAAAAGGCCCCGTGCATCGGTCGTCGTCGTTTCGGTTCCCAGTGTAACTTCTGCACCGCTTACCGGCAAATTATTTTCATTCACCACCAGGCCACTCACAGCACCATTTACCGGGCTGGCAGCCGGAATGGGCAGTACATCACCGGGGGGCACAATAGGGTCGTTGCCGGTGTCTATGTTCTTTTTACAGGAAGCGAACAATAACAGGCAGGCAATCACCAACAGTTGAAAGAAAGCTAGGGGTTTACAAGACAATTTCATATTGGATGGTTTTGGTATGTTGAGATTACAATTGTGCGTAACAATATAAGCCTTTTTTCAGGCCGGTACGGTGTATGATTCCGCTTTTGTTCATTGTGCTGCCCGGTATGTGAAAAACAATTACCTGTTTGGTGGATTTTCGAAAGCTGAAAATCAGCGTGTTACTAAAATATTGGGCAAATACTGTTGAACATCAATCCTTGAAATAAGTACGGCCTTTGTCACTGGCATATCCTTTTAGCTTAAAAAGCTCATCGTACAAACCTACCAGCCGGTAACCTTTTCGGTTGTAATAATCGTTGATATAGAAGCAGGGGATGTATTCAAAGATGGGTTCAATGGTTTCGGCCATTACAGACTTTTTCTGTTCCTTGCTGTAAACCAGCTTTGTTATGCCGTACCGGCCGTTCTTTTTGAGAACAATAAATTCGTCCTGCCTTGGGCGAATGTAATTGATATTGTTTTGTGCGATGAATTAATATTCCATTGGAATGGTAAATTCTCCCGATATATTTAGCACACCACAAAGCCCGTTTTTGAAAACAGTCATATTTCCCGAAAACTGCCTGCTATACGGATAAGGCTTTGAATAATTATATTTTGAATCAGCTTCTTTTAAAACAAACCGGTAAGCACTATTGTTTGTGGGCGACATGTCCTTTACTTCATGAAAACGGATCCCTGCATAGATAGAATCGTATTCTATCGGAATCACTGGGTTCCCGTCTGCATTTATAATTCCAGTTAGCTTTTTTCCATTGATGGTTTGTGTGGCAATAAAATAGTTGCCAAAATAGATAAGCGAATCGTACATGGGGCCTGTTGCTACCCCTTTCCTAACGATCCCGAAGCCAAGGTTGCTTTTATACATCACTGGCCCGTAAAAAACCTTACTGCTTCTTTCCTGGTTCGCAATTACAATGCTGGCTTCTGGCAGTGAAACATATTCTTTTGTTTTTGGGCCGGTGATGTGAAAAAGTGAGTCTTTCAATAAAGTATGATAGGTGGCAAATGGAGGGGCCTGCTGTGTACGTTCGTCTGCCATAATTTTTTCTTCCATTGGAACCGCAACTACGTCATCATACCGCTCTGAGGTGACTTCACGGATCACCGGATCGTTGCTACCTAAATCCCCATTGCCATATGCCCTGGTTTTGTTTTCCTGTTTGATGGGCGAAACAACAAATTTCCCGGTTCGGTAATCAATAGACTGGCTTCCTTTGTTATAATTTTTGTCTGTGATATGAAAGGACAGGAAATCTTCCGCTCTTTCAGAATAAATTGGTTTTATTTCCACCGCGTCTTTCACCAGCCAGTCGCTGATGGTTTGCTTGTCGGCATCAAATACAAATATGCTATGGCGCTGGTTCATATCCTGGCTCCAGAAAAGGATGTAACGGCTTTCGCCTTTTTTTCGCATACTCGTTCCTGTTGTATCAATTTTTTGGATCCTTCTGAACAAGCCGGGGTAGAGGTTTTTCCCTGCAAGATTAAACAGGCAATAAAATTTTCCCTTTACATTGTATTTTTTAAATTGTTCTTTGGTTAAGTCTGTGTTCCTCCGTTCAGTTTTGGTAACGATGCATTTATTGGCAATGATTTCGTAGTCTTCGAAAGGTTCGTCTTTTAAAATGATTTTTCCCTGCCGCATGAGCCCGGTTAATTTGACAGTATTGTTTCGGATAAAAAAGTTTTGTGTTGACGTTTCCAATGTGTCTTTCAGTTCTATTCTCCTGGTGGTTTCAAACCAATCTGTTTCGAGCCATTCTATATGGTTATAGGTGGCAGGTACCACCAGTTTTCCCTCCTCATTGCTCAATCCGAATAATTCGCCGTTGCGATAGGGGATTAGTAGCTGCTGGGCCTGGGAAACAATGGCGAACATAATGGCTAGAACGCATAAAATAATTCTCATACTGCGAAGATACTGTTAAGGGGCCAATAGGGCTAGCGCCCGTTTTTTGACGGTGCCCGCCGATCAATAAACGCAGTAATGGCAGTTGTTCCCCGCTTTCAGGCCCTTCAAACACCCGTTCATATTCAAGTGATAGATGGTGTTATTTCAGTTGATCGCACATTGCCTGCATCTTTCAATTGATACATTTTTGCTAAACAGGTTTCAAGCTACTCGGATCCGGATTTCACCAGCTTTAACTCCATCCGCCCTTAACTACTTCGCATGATGTTTCATGCGGCAGGTAACCATATTGTATAACCACCTGTCTTTACAAGCCAGACGGGTAAATCAACTATTATGAAAAGAAAGTCATTCATGCTATTGATGCTGATTGCCGGGTTTTGCCGGTTTTCCTTTGCCGATAACCGGCCATTGCAGCATGCAGGCGATTCAAGCCGTTTTAATATCCATATCAAATGGAATTATACCAATGCTATTCACATGTCGGAAACCACTGTCATGGAGCAAATCAACGGCAAATATGTTTCTGTGAAAGAGTTCACTTTCACCATTCCCTTTTTTGAAAAACTGTTCAGGGCAAAACTTGAATGTATTAACACACCTCCCATTGCTGCTACATCGTTGATCGTTCCAACGGATATACCCCCTCCGTGCAAACAAAGCGAATTCAAACTCTACAATGATTTCAGTTCGGGCCAGATTGTGGGGAATGTAGACCGTTCGATGACGATTAAAGTACATGACTTTACTGCAGCTATTGGAAGCAGCTCCCTTCGGGCAGAAGCATTTTGCAAAGGGTCGGCCTATGCCAGGCAGTATTTCCGCATCATAGTAAAACAGGAAGCTGCTCCTTCGGTAACCGTTCAGCTGGTACTCAACGATAAGAAAGTACCAGCGGCCTCCAATACCAAAATTGAAGAGCAGCAGGTGCATTTTAACCTGGCAGGTGAAAAAACTGCCAACAAAAACCTGTATGTAAAAATTATTCCTCCCTGCGGCACCGAATGCAGGCGCACCGATTACAATATCGATGAAGTGCTTGGAAAAGCCGACGAAGCATTTTATGCATGCGATATGGATGGGGTATATGAAGTGAAACTGATTTACAAAGCCCCCAGGGTGGGTAGTGGTGATTTTAATACAACTGTTGAAGTGCCTGGATGGAACCATTATAGTTTTTTACATGCCTCAAAAGCTGAAACAGCAGTTTTTGCTAAAGAACAGGTGGCCGAAAGGTTGGATAAAATTGCTGTGCACCCCAACCCTGTTCAGGATTTCCTATTCGTAAACCTTCCGGCAACGAAAACAAAAAGTATCAGCCATGTGCAGGTGCTTGATATGGCCGGGCAGGTTGTGCTGGTACAGGAAACGAACAGCGCACAATTCAAACTTAATTTTTCGTCTTTATCAAAAGGTGCATACGTGATCCGTGTAAAGGCTGATCAGCAAACGTTTACCGAAAAAGTCATTAAACTATAACAACTGGCTACAATTATCATCATTATCTATAAAAAATATTATATGTCAGCTATACTTCATACCATGTTCAGGCGCTACCTGCCCTTTTACTGGATGCTGTTGCTAATGACGGTTGGTACTTCGTCGTTGCAGGCACAGGTAAAGGCATGCGTGAATGCCGGGATCGAGAACAATAATTTTCAAAATTTCACCGGTGCAATTGGCTTATACAGTGCAGCATCGGATCTCAATAATGTAAATTCGGGATTAGCATTGAGCCCCACAGCATTGCCGTCTGGGCAACGCATTTCAATCGTAACGGCAGGGAATGACCCCAACGTTCCCTCACTGTCGAGGGTATACGCAGGCAATTATGCCATCAGGCTGGGTAGCGATTCTGCAGGCCGCCGTGCCGAGAGGGTCACTTATACCACTCCAATAACCAATGCCAATAAAATATTCAGGTACAATTATGCTGTTGTACTAGAAATCCCCAATGCACAAAGCCACCGTGTATCGGAGATGCCATTTTTTTGGGCAAGGATCATGGTAGGTAAGAAAGTAATTTGTGAAACCGGCCGCAAAACTGCCGGTACGGGTGACCCTTTCTTTCAAACGTTCAATGGGTTTAACTTCCGGGATTGGGATTGCCAGGTATGCGACCTTACTGCTTATGTTGGCCAAACCGTCACCGTGGAGTTTACAGTGGCTTCCTGTAGCCAGGGCGGGCATTTTGGCTATGCATATATAGATGGTTTGTGCGACAGCGGAGTGATGGGTGTGAATTTTAACCTGAATAAGACCGTGTACTGCCTTGATGAAGCCATCACTATGGATGCTACGGCCACTGTTGGCGAAACATTCTATTACCTTACCATGGAGGAATCGGATGCAAATGGTGGAAGGCCTAATCCGGCTTCTGAAATGATCCTTCATTTCCCCAATCAAACGGTAGGCATTGAAAACCTCACCAGCATTTTTCAGTCGAATGGGTTTGTATTTAAATGCAACACTTATTACCGGGTTAAGCTGGCCGTAGGGAATACCTGCAGCCCCTGGAATGAGCTGGTGAAACTGATTTATATATCCTGCCCGGAAGTAGAACTTGGCCGTGATATTTGTGTGGATTGTAGTAAGCCATCCGTTTCGCATCTTATTCCCATCGGAGACCCCAATGCATCAACTGCACCACACCTGCAATACCAATGGAGCCCTGCCAATGGTATCAGCGACCCCAATGCACCATATACCACACATATGGAACATTCGGTGCCTTATCCGATCACCTATACTTTGCATGTTCTTGATACCAAAAGCGGGTGCAGGAATGCTGATCAGATAACGATCCGTTGTGAAGTGGTGAGGGCAAACCTACTCAAGGAACCAACCTGTTGTGGTATACGTTTGATCATCAATGCACCTCCCGATTATACGCATGTTCAATGGTCGAATGGCGTTACCGATCAATCCGAGATTTTAGTAACAACAGCAGGAACATATACGGTAACTTATTGGAACGAATGCAGCAGCGTAACTGTGTCTACAACTGTTACGGCACAGGATGTGGCAGGCTTTGCGAGGTACTACACAAACCTAAATAATGAAGCACTTCATTCATTTTATGCAAGCCCTTCAAATGTTAACTCTTATAATGCATTTTATATTATGCATGTAGAAGACCCGCTTCCAACGTATGGCAATTATTTTGCCACGCATTACAAGCTGGATATTTACAACCGTTGGGGAGAAATGATCCGGTCTATAGAAGGAGAAATACCCAATTGCCAGGGTTTCCCCAATCCGGCTATCATGTGGGATGGTACGGTGAATGGAAACAATGTTCAAATTGACGTGTACAATGGCAGGCTTTACCTCAAAAATTGCCAGTTCAACAATGAATGGAAGCCTGTGAAAGTAGATTACTGCGAACAATGGGGCTATACCTGCCTCGATTGGGATTGCGAATGGGCCATAGGATGGGATGAGTGCGGCCCTTTCCATAAGAATGTTTGCCAATCATGGTCTAATTACCACTGTGTAGACCAGCACAAAGAGTATATTTTCCCGATCAATATCATATTCTGATGTTGTTATAGTTGAATCCATGTATCCTTCCATTGCCATCGGCCTGCCGATGGCAATGGTCTTTTATTTGAGGGCCCCCGCGATTTGTTTTGGATATTCTACATTCATTATATGCCCGAGGTTTGTTTTTCTTTCAAAAAGCTGTATCTTTGCGGCGCTAAACGCTCCCGCAATTCTGGATGGTGCGGCACGATTTAGCACAATATGAGAGCATAATTATTCATATCGAACCCCGAACAGGCTGATAATGAGCATGTTCATCTACGGGGCAACTATGCTCAACAGCGATTTACCAGTACAAGTGAGTGACACAACCAAAGTTGAGCAGTGAACAAAAGCTGGTAAAAAAATTTTCAGGATCATCAACTAACAAATAATAAATAAACAATACAATGGCAGACTTACGTTATCAACGCAACTTTGGAATTGCCGCTCACATTGATGCCGGTAAAACCACTACCAC
>JBPOHG010000170.1:0-6947 GCA_052035835.1 Bacteroidota bacterium
AAGTTTAGGGTTTAGAGTTTAGGGTTCTGAGTTGAAGGGTTGAATGGTTTAATGGTTTAAGGGTTGGGGAAGCACTTTAAGATTGATTGCAAATAATAAATAAAAAAAGTCAATCAACGGTCAACAGTACAAATTACAGTAGTACAACAGCAACATCATGGCGCCCGCCAATTGGCTGTACATTATTGGCGGTGCCTTTTTTGGTTACTTTTTGGGCAAGCAAAAAGTGACAGAAAAAAGAAAAGATGTTGGAAAGGTTTAAGGGTTTAAGGTTTAAAGTTTAGGGTTTAGGGTTTAGGGTTCTGAGTTGAAGGGTTGAAGGGTTTAAGGTTTAAAGTTTAGGGTTTAGAGTTTAGGGTTCTGAGTTGAAGGGTTGAATGGTTTAATGGTTTAAGGGTTGGGGAAGCACTTTAAGATTGATTGCAAATAATAAATAAAAAATAAAAAAAGTCAATCAACGATCAACAGTACAAATTACAGTAGTACAACAGCAACATCAGGGCGCCCGCCAATTGGCTGTACATTATTGGCGGTGCCTTTTTTGGTTACTTTTTGGGCAAGCAAAAAGTGACAGAAAAAAGAAAGTACTCTATGAGAGGTTGAAGGGTTTAAAGTTTAAAGTTCAGAGTTTAGGGGTTTAGGGTTCTGGGTTGAAGGGTTGAAGGGTTTAAAGGTGTAAGGGTTGGACGATAGGGCAGCAATTAATAAAAAAACCCCGGGATATCCGGGGCTTGATAAATCAATCTTACAAGCGTATTAAGCTCTTTGCTTAGTTTGCTTGGCGGGCGCTTTTTTCTTCACTTTCTTCAATGCCGCATCAATGGCTTTGCTCAACTCTTCATACGTTGGCTTGGCAATGAGGGCACCATTCACGAAAAAAGTAGGCACTGTTTTTACCCCTCTTTCAATCCCTTCTTTCATATCTCCCTGCACCTGCCAGCCATAGGTAGCATTCACCAGGTCGTCGAGGAAACGTTTGTTATTCACCCCGGCTTCTTTTGAATGCAGCTTTAAACTGGTGGTTCCCAGGTTGCGCCTGTTGGCAAAAAGTATATTGTGCATTTCCCAAAACTTGCCTTCCTGTGCGGTGGCTACGGCTGCCTCACCCGCTTTTAAACTCCGCTGGTGAATACGGGTTTGAGGAAAATGCCTGAAATTGAAACGTATCTTACCGTCGTAATCCTGCAATAATTTTTTCACTACTTCATTCGCTTTTGCACAAGGCTCACTCTCATATTCGCCAAACTCCTCTAAAGTAACTTCTGCTTTGGGGTTTCCTACAAATACATCCCTTGGCTCAATAATTTCTATGATTTCTTTTTTAAATGCCATGATAAAACTCCTTTTCTTTTAAAAACGGGCAGAGGCCCGATATATGAATATCTATTAATATGATTGGTCGGAATCGGCTGAAGGTAGTGCATTTTGTCCTTTGTTGGAAACCACGCATGGAATTTTCCGTAAAAAGGCAAGGTATAAACTGATAATCAATCCATTAAAACATATTGCACTTTTTGCTAACATCTCAAGTTGCCGATGCCTTTTGTACAGCCTCATTCCTGAAAACCACTGTGCCATCAAACACGTCTACCAGCACAGGCCTGGTTTTGTCGATATCCCCTGCCAGCAGCCTTTTGCTCAACTGGTTGATGATTTGCTTCTGAATGAGCCGTTTTAAAGGCCTTGCTCCCAGTTGCGGGTCGTAACCATTTTCTGCAAGGTAATCCACCGCATAATCACTGAACCTGAGTTCTACGCCGTTATCAGCCACAAGCTGCTGCAAATGGTTGAGCTGGATGCGGATGATACCCCGGATCTCGCTTTTCATCAGCGGCTGGAACATGATGATCTCATCGATACGGTTTAAAAACTCGGGGCGGATCGTTTGCCGGAGCATGTTCACCACTTCCACTTTGGTTTTTTCAACCACTTCTTCTTTATTCTCTTCTGTTACATGTTCAAAATTTTCCTGGATGATCTGGCTGCCCATATTGCTGGTCATGATGATGATCGTATTCTTGAAATTCACCACCCTGCCCTTGTTATCGGTGAGCCGGCCATCGTCGAGTACCTGTAACAGCACATTAAATACATCGGGATGCGCTTTCTCAATTTCATCGAAGAGTACCACTGAATAGGGTTTGCGTCTAACCGCTTCCGTTAATTGTCCGCCCTCATCATATCCCACATAACCCGGAGGCGCCCCCACGAGCCTGCTCACGGTATGCTTTTCCTGGTATTCGCTCATGTCGATACGGGTCATCATGGTATCGTCATCAAACAGGTATTCGGCCAGCGCTTTTGCCAACTCCGTCTTACCCACACCGGTAGTACCCAGGAAAATAAACGACCCAATCGGTTTGCGGGCATCCTGCAATCCTGCACGGCTGCGCCTGATGGCATCCGATACGGCTTCTATGGCTTCGTCCTGCCCCACTACCCGCTTGTGCAATTCTTCTTCGAGGTGCAGTAATTTTTCCCGTTCGCTTTGCAACATTTTTGTTACAGGGATGCCCGTGGCTTTGGCAATGCTTTCGGCAATATCTTCTGCATCTACTTCTTCTTTCAACAACCTTTTTTCCGAAAGTTCATTGAGTTGGGAAGTAAAGTTTGCAATCTGTGTTTCCTGTTCTTTCACTTTACCATACCTGATCTCGGCTACTTTTCCATAGTCGCCATTTCGCTCGGCCTGTTCGGCTTCCTGCTTCAGTTGTTCGATGCTAGCTTTGCCATTCTGTATTTTCTCAACGATCTCTTTCTCCTGTTTCCACTTCGACATATATGTGTCGCGTTCTACCGCCAGGTTGGCGATCTCGGTGTTGAGTTCTTTGAGTTTATCATCGTCCTGTTCCCGCTTGATGGCTTCCCTTTCAATTTCGAGTTGCCTGATCTGGCGTTCGAGTTTATCCAGTTCTTCGGGCATGGAATTCATTTCGAGCCGGAGTTTGGCAGCACTCTCATCAATGAGGTCGATGGCTTTATCGGGCAGGAACCTGTCGGATATATACCGGTGCGATAATTCAACCGCAGCAATGATGGCTTCATCTTTTATACGCACATGGTGATAGGTTTCATACCTGTCTTTCAAACCACGTAAAATAGAAATGGAATCTTCTAAACTGGGTTCATCAATAATGACTTTCTGGAACCTTCTTTCGAGCGCTTTGTCTTTTTCAAAATATTTCTGGTATTCCGATAAAGTGGTAGCGCCAATGGCCCGCAATTCGCCCCTTGCCAAAGCCGGCTTCAGGATATTGGCCGCATCCATGGCACCATCGCCACCACCGGCCCCAACCAATGTATGGATCTCATCAATAAACAAAATGATTTCGCCATCACTGCCCGTTACTTCTTTCACTACCGACTTCAGCCTTTCTTCAAACTCACCTTTGTATTTGGCACCGGCAATGAGCTGGCCCATATCGAGCGCATAAATGATTTTCGATTTCAGGTTTTCGGGCACATCGCCATTCACAATGCGCATCGCCAACCCTTCTGCTATGGCGGTTTTACCCACACCAGGTTCACCTACTAGAATGGGGTTGTTTTTGGTACGGCGGCTGAGGATATGCAACGTGCGCCTGATTTCTTCATCGCGGCCAATCACGGGATCGAGCTTCCCTGCACGGGCAAATTCGATCAGGTTTTTTGCATATTTATTGAGCGAGTTGAATGTTGTTTCCTGCGTTTGAGAAGATACAGTACTCCCCTTGCGCAAATCTTTGATAGCAGCTACCAGCCCTTTTTCGGTGAGGCCGGCATCTTTCAGCAACCCTGCCACTACATCTTTTCCCTGTACAATGGCCAGCAACAAGTGCTCGGGGGTTACAAACTCATCCCCAAACGTTTTCAATACGGCACCTGCCCTTAATACCACAGCATTGGCTTCCCTGCCGATGGATTGGGCGGGTTCGGAACTGGTTGCAGGTAACTTTTGCAACAATTCCACGAGTTTGTTTTCGAGGAGGTTGATGGTGACGTTGTTTTTCTTCAACAGGTACTCCACCGGGGAATCTTCCATATCGAGCAATGCTTTTAAGATATGCTCATTTTCGATGTTGGGATTTTTTGCATTGAAGGCCAGTTGCTGGGCCTGCTGAATGGCTTCCGCTGCTTTTATGGTGAAATTATTCAAATTCATATACTTAAATTTATCGCTGTTTGTTAAACCCATGCAGCAAAACTGTATCCAATCAAAAACTCATGCTATAATGACATATTTGAAACAACTAATCTGCCGCTCCTTCAGCCTGCTATTGGCTTTCCTGCTATTCTTTCAGGCATCCCAGGCGCAATATGATTTCAATAAAGTAGATGAGTGGATCAATCATAATTTACAAGATCTGGGCGGACGTGCAGTAATGTTGCTCTATAAAGATGGAAAAGTTGTGTACAGCCGTGCTGCCAACCAATTATCCGGCAGGCAAAAAGCAATCGGTAAGATCATGGCCCGCCGGCAGGGAAAATCTCCCGAAGAAGTAATGAAAGATTTTTCGCCAGATACAAAAATCAACATTGCCAGTTGCAGTAAATGGCTGAGTGCAGCATTGGTGATGACATTTGTAGACGAAGGCAAACTGCAGCTATCCGATACCGTTGGTAAATTCTTACCGGTGATGAGCCAGCATGGAAAAGGGAATATCAGCATCCTCCATTGCCTGAGCCATTTAACCGGTATAGAGCCGGGTGGATTAAAAGAAGATATCAAAGAAATTACGGGTGCCGCTAGTATGGACCAGGTGGTGGAAATGATTGCCATGAGGCCAATGGAAGCCCCTGCGGGCACTGCCTTTCATTACAGCAGTGTAGGTTTACAGCTGGCTGCCGCCGTGATGGAGAAAATTTCGGGTAAGGATTTCGAAACTTTGTTCAAAGAAAGGATTGCCATACCCTGTAATATGCAACAAACAGATTTTGGCCACAAACCGGTGCCACTGGCTGCAGGTGGTGCCAGGGGTACCGCCGCAGATTACCTGAACTTTGTACAAATGATCCTCCAGGAAGGGTTGTACAATGGAAAAAGGGTAATAGCAGCAAAAAGTATAATTTTGATGCAGCAAAACCAGGTGGCCGGTGCAAAAGTGATGGGCTCTCCTGCTGAAGCCGGCGATTGGGGGTATGGGTTGGGGGAATGGGTGATGGCCGACCGAACCAGCAATAAGCGCTCCGATGCAGTAACGAGCCCGGGAATGTTTGGTAGCTTTCCATGGGTTGACAACAAACTTGGTTATGCTGCGGTTTTATTTACTATGAACCTGAAGAACAAAGGAAGGAACGAAAAATACAGGGAATTGAAAAGACTTACAGACCAGGCGATTGGAAGGTAGGAATTCAGTTGACCCTTTTAAACAACCAACTGCTTATGCAAAAACATTGGCTTATCCTGGTGCTGATATGCTGCACCATGAGTGCTACAGCACAAAAAAAACATCGGTTTATCAACGGGATGTATTTTCAATGGGGGTATAACAAAGAGTGGTATACCAATAGCAATATCCATTTCAAATTGGGCAATGGCGACCGTTTCACCCTTCACCATGCCAAAGCGCATGACAAGCCAGATATTGATGCGGTACTAAAAAAGCCGGTGGAGATCTCCATCCCTCAATACAACTACCGCATCGGGTTTTACCTGAACAGGAAAAAAAGCCGGGCCCTGGAAATCAACTTCGACCATGCCAAATATGTGGTCACCGACAATCAACGGGTACGCGTTACCGGTACCATCGGGGGGCAACAGGTAGATACCGACAGCACCCTTACGCCGCACAACTTTCTGCACCTGGAGCATACCGATGGTGCCAATTGGCTTCATATCAATTATGTTCAGCAGCATACACTGGTAAAAAAGCATGATCAAACCTCTCCACTCATCACGGCCATTTGGAAAGCAGGAGCCGGCATCAATATCCCCCGGACCGATTTCACCTGGAAGGGCGAACGATTCAATAATAAATTCCACGTGGCGGGGTACAATTTCGGGATCGAAGGCGGTGCCAGGTTATATGCTACTAAAAAGTTTTTTCTTGAATTCACCGGTAAAACCGGCTTTGTGAAATACGTGAATGCATTGGCCAATACCAATACCATGAAAAACAGCTATGTAAAACACAGCTTTGGTTATTTTGAGCTCATCGGATTAATCGGTTATGATTTTATGTTTTAGTGCGTTAATTTGTGCTTCCTAAAACCTTCCAATGTACGAGCACAAAAAACAGCGGCTGGCATCCCGGAAAGTGTATATCGGCCGCGTAAGAAAAAACGGACTGTTGGCATTGATGGTCATTGTTATTTCCCTGTTGATTGGAATCCTCGGTTACAAATTCACCATCCCCTGCTTAGGCTGGTATGATAGCCTGTTGAATGCATCTATGATTCTGAGTGGCATGGGCCCGATGATAGACCCGTCGATTGAACTGAGTAAGACGGCCAAAGTTTTTGCATCCTTTTATGCGCTATTCAGTGGCATCACATTCCTCTCTACTTTTGGGCTACTCATAGCACCGGTAGTACACCGCTTCTTTCATAAATTACATATTGAAGACAGCGAGGGATAACATGTAATTATTCATTTTTAACCAGTACTACCCTCGCCCTGTCGGCCCGGTACATTTTATTATAAAAATCTACCATTGTATTGTATGCGGATGCAGGGAATTCACCATCATTTCTTTCGTAACGCCGGTAATAAATGAGTTGCCCGGCTTTAAATTCAACCGAAGCCTGGTAGGAACCGAATATCGTTTCATACTTAACTGCCGCAGGTATGCTTTCGGGTGTATATCCATCGGGTACCTGTATAACAGCCGTATCTATATCACTGATAGCAGTCATGATCCGGATGGGATATTTTCTGGTAGTAGTTTCTTTGAGCTGATCATCAAACCTGTCGATGATGTTAGGCGTAATGAACATGCGCTTTCCTGTTTTAGACGCATAATTATTTG
>JBPOHG010000293.1:0-3680 GCA_052035835.1 Bacteroidota bacterium
CCTAATAAATCCACTTTCTTCCAGCTCTTCAAGTATTCTTGTTAAACCTCCTCCACCGCTAACGCCATTAATTTGAATACGGCCTCCCGATTGGCAATGGGCAGTATCTACTGTAATAGAAGTGAAATTAATGGCGGAAGAATCTAATTCATTACACTGTGCGAAACTGCTTTTAGAAAAAACAATCATCATTAACCACATTGTAATACTTAAAAATAGTTTCATCTGGATTGGATTATAAAATTTCAGAATTTGGATATGCCCCATGAACGGTTCAATTATAAATATATTGCATAAAAGTGCACCCGACTTCTTTAAAATCAATGATTTATAATTTTTCTAAAGGGCCCTGCAACCATTTACAGGTTAAACAAGTCTTAGCATCAGCGGGCAAACAAACCTAACGAACGCACAGTATAGCCTTTATGATGGCGATAACAATCTTGTAATAGTTCCATGGCAGAGTTCCCCTTCTTTTACAGGGGTATCTTATGGTAACTTTTGTATGCGAATTAAAGCAGACCCTGCTTGTTACGATACAACCATTGTACGTTGCTTTACGATTAACCGCCCTGTTCCGGCGATATCCGCCTCTGTTATCATTACTGATATCACTTGTGGAACATTTACCGCTACGGTAACAGGCCAAACAAATGTAAACAACCCTGCATATACATTATACGATGCTACCAACACAACCATTGTTGCCGGACCACAAGCGGGCAATGTGTTTACCCTCGTCCCATTGGGAAGCTATTGCGTACGGCTCGTAAATGATCCTGTATGTTACGACACAACGATTGTAAGGTGTTTTAACGTAAACAGGCCAACAGCATCTGTTGCTGATGCAGTGGGTATTGCTAACATGGGTTGTACCGGTTTTAGCGCCACAATTACTGGCCAAGTGAATCTTACCAACCCAACATATACTTTGTATGATCAAACAAACGCTACGATCATACAACCTGCTCAATCAAGCGCTGTTTTCAACAATGTCCCGTACGGAAGTTACTGCATAAGGATTGATAATGATCCTGCTTGTTTTGACACTACCATTGTAAGATGTTTCAGTGCAAACCGGCCTGTTCCAACGATGGATCCCGGGACTACCATTTACGATAGAGGTTGTACAACCTTCTCCATCAGGATTACGGTTCCTCAAAATGTTTTCAATGTTACTTACCAACTATTTGATGCTACCAATAATACTTCCGTTTCAGGCGTGCAAGCCTCTAACGAATTCCTGAATATTCCTTATGGTTCGTATTGTGTAAGGATGGTAAACGACCTTGCTTGCTACGACACAACGCTGGTGAGGTGTTTTGATGCCTTGCGCCTAATCCCAACGCTACCAGCTTCAGTTACAACGAGCAATAAAACCTGTGCAACTTTCACTGCAGACCTCTCAGGCGGCACTAATTTAACCAATGCCACTTACCAATTATTTGATGCCACGAATAGCACAGCGATTGGTATGGCACAAGCTTCTGCTACATTCAATAATGTACCATACGGCTCATACTGTATTCGAATGGTAAACGATGCCGCTTGTTATGATACAACGATTGTAAGGTGCTTTAATGAAAACCCACCGGTTGGGTCGGTAAGTATCAGTAGCCTATCGGCAGCGGGTACCTGCAACCTGGTTGGCGAAACAGTCATTAGTGTATCCATTACCGGAGGAACAACCCCGTTATCAATTAAAGTATTCTCACCTGCCAATATACAGGAGGTATCATATACCGGCAGCATACGCAATGTAACATTACCTGCTATCAGCACCCTTCCATCGGGATTTCAGTATAAAGTAGTGGTAACAGATGCTTGCGGCAATAAAGACTCCGCCATGGTGACGCCAGTAAACTATTATATCAACCGGGATATCAACAAAACAACCAAATGCCCTTCTGGAGGGAATCCTGATGGCACAGGAGATATTTTCTTAGAAATAACGGAGAATATCGGAGGTGATTACTATTCAAAAATCATCAAAAAAGACGGAGTACCAACAAATTTACTCCCAACAACATCTGCTAACTTTGGAAGGATTGTTACCTTCATAGACCTTGCACCGGGTACATACATCATTGAGAGTGCCGGTTTCAGTGCATTCAATTGCCATAACCCGATTTTTGATACCGTCATTGTTCCGCCTTATACATATCCTAACCTAGCCAATTCTAAGGGATATATTTGCGAGTCGGGATTGCAAAGTATTGGATCAACAGTCATTGGAGGTGCTCAACCTTTCCAATACCAGATCTTTGGATCATTACCAGTTGCCCCTTCTATTAATACTGCATTCCAGGCCAACCCTGTTTTTGATATCAATAACGGAACCACTTATGCGATGGTACGATTAAGGGTGCTGGATGCTTGTGGCAATGCCTCTATCAACGATGTTGGATTTGTACCTTTTGCAACCCCTATCATTGAAAGTTCGAACGACTGCTTTGGGGCCCAAACCGTTTTATCTGTTGACACTGTAGCCAATGCTACTTACAGCTGGTACAAACGTACCTACAATCCGGTTGATAGTATTTTGCTTACTACCGGTGGTTCATACACGATACCATTCTTAAGTGTGGCAGATACAGGTACCTATATTTGCGTTACCAGTTTGAACGACGGCTGTATCATACGTTACTCCTATCGCACCATCACCGGACTTTGCAAAGCGTCTGTTGGAAACTGGGTTTGGCTTGATAACCCAGGTGGCCTCAATTACAATGGCGTACAGGACCCTGGTGAACTGGGCATGGAGAATGTAACAGTGCGGTTAATAGATAACAATGGTGTGCAAGTTGCCAATACACAAACAGACGCAAATGGATTTTACCAGTTTACAGACATTGAGCCTGGCAACTACCAGCTTCAGGTTATTCCGCCTTCGGGGTACGGCCTCACCATCAATACCAATACGTTGGATGACGAACAAGCCGACAATAAAAACGGAAGTGATTTCGACCAGTCAACACAAAGGAGTTATACATTTAATTTGTCGGCCGGAGAAAGTGAAATGGATTTAGATGCCGGTTTGCTGAACCTTAGTGCAGTACCGGTTAAATTAGAAAGTTTTACAGCCCGCCCAGTAAGAAACAGCGCATCGCTGCAATGGAACGTATCAATGGAAGACAATGTTTGGATGTATGAGGTACAACATTCTACCGATGGCTTTAATTTTGAAGCATTACCAAAAATAGTACCAGCCACTAAGAAACCTACCTATCATTTCACCCATGACAACCCTTCAAGAGGAATCAACTATTACAGGCTACGTATTGTTGATAAAGATGGTAGCAGAAGTTTTAGTGAAATCAGGGCAGTTAGTTTTGGAAGTACCGAAGATTTTACAATTTTCCCCAACCCTGCGGTCGAGTATGTAAACATTAAGTTACCTACAGGCATGATCAATAGTGCGATTGTCATCACCGTGCTAGACATGACGGGTAAGCGCATTCAAAATAAGGCGGTACCGGTTTCCTCTCAGATCGAAAGGCTTGATATCAGGAATCTTCCGAATGGAAAATATGTGGTGCTGGTAAAAAATAACCATCAAACACTCCAGCGTATCCTGACCGTTAGTAAAAAATAATTTCAATTCATTTAAAAATAAAAAACCGGCGATTGATACGCCGGTTTTTTATTACCTGAATAATGTGCAAAGAAAAAGCCCGCAG
>JBPOHG010000241.1:0-1900 GCA_052035835.1 Bacteroidota bacterium
TCCGCTGGGCCAATCCTTATGTTACACCTTATCTTCCTGGTGGTGCTTACAATGAAATTGATCTCTTGCTTCAGGGACAACCCAATGCGGTAAAAGAACTGCTCGAAAATTCAGGCAGCAACAAACAACTCAAACTGGTGGGTGGTCTCAGTCTCGACTATCGTTTTAAATCCATCAAAGGATTAACGGCCCGTACCAACCTGGGCATCGATTATACCGACAATGTAAATGAACAATATTTCGATCGTACTACTTACCAGGGAAGTCAGCAAACAGGAGGTCGTGGTTCGTTCGGACAAAACCTTACCAAAACAAACCGCCAAACCATCACTACTTCTTTAAACTATACAAAACAATCAGGCAATCACAATTATAATATTTCTCTCTTCAATGAATATGTAAAAAGAAAATTCAATGGATTCGGGTATACAGGTTTCGGTATGCTGGGTCCGATTAAAAACGGTGCAGGCATCACACCCGGAACATCTTCCAATGGATTTATTCCAACAGTTGTGAGTGTTGCCAATGAAAATGCCATTCTATCCTTTTTTGCCATCGGAGATTATGGATATAAAAACCGTTATTTCCTGAGTGGTACTGTTCGCCGTGATGGATCATCCAGACTGGCAGATGATAAAAAATGGACAACCTTTGGCGCCATCGGTGCAAGCTGGGTGGTATCGGGTGAAAATTTCATGAACAACCTGAAGTTCATCAACGACCTGAAGCTAAAAGTTAGTTATGGTACATCTGCTAACCAGGGCGTAGGCGACGACTATGAATCCAAAGAACAATTCGGTCCGATTTCCTACAATGGTGTTGGCGGTCTCATCCTCACCAACCTGAAAAAAGGAAACCTTACCTGGGAAACAAGGCGCACTTTCAATACGGGAATTGATTTTGCCATTCTCAAAAATAAAATCAGCGGTTCCGTTGAATTCTACAATGCGAATACAACAGGACTTTACCTGAACCGCCAGATATCCGGAACCAATGGTGCCAATACCATCCTCACCAACCTGGGTAACTTACAGAACAGAGGTGTTGAAGTGGCATTGAACTTTACACCTATCCATAACCGTGATGTTACCTGGAATATTGGTGGAAACTTTACTTACAACAGGAACAGGATTCTCCAACTAGATGGCACATCTGAAAACATCAATGGACTTTCCATCAATCGTGTAGGTGAAAGTGCCAATTCCATTTTTCTCGTGAAATATGCCGGTGTTGATCCTGCAACAGGTGAAGCTTTGTATTACAGTAAAAATGGCAAAGACATCAGCAACCAATACGACCCGAATGACAAAGTAATTGTGGCAAAATTCGATCCGCCTTATTTCGGAGGATTTTCCAGCAGTGTTAATGTAAGAGGAATTGAGTTGTCTGTACTCTTCACCTATAGTTTTGGAAACAAAATCTATAACCGTGATCGGGTCAATGTTGAAAACCCTACCTATTATGTTTCCAACCTGAGCAATGAAATGCTCACCGAATGGCAGCAGCCCGGAGACATCACCAATATCCCGAGTCCCTTTAACGATTTTCAACCCAATACCACAAGGTTCCTGGAAGATGGCAAATACCTGCGGTTAAGAAATATTGGTATGTCGTACACATTCCCGGCCGCTTTACTGGGCAAACACAAAATCAATTCGCTCCGCTTTTTTGTGCAGGGACAAAACATGTTTACCTGGAGCAAATTCAAAGGATATGAGCCCGAAATAGCCACCGGAGCTTTGCAGGGTGCTCAGTACCCGGCATTGAAAACCGTCACATTCGGTATGAACATCGGTTTATAAACCACTTAAAACAGACAATTATGAAAAAGTCATATTTAATATACAGCCTGGTAGCCATAATGGTAACAGGCATATTCAGCGCCTGTGAAAAAACGCTG
>JBPOHG010000047.1:0-3916 GCA_052035835.1 Bacteroidota bacterium
ATGGCCACCGGTTGGGGCGTAAGTGAAGCCGATGTGGATTACTATAAAAAAGAATTTGGTGCAAAGGGAATAGAATTCCTGCCGGTTTTCCTGCCCGGCGACCAGGTTAAATCCCTGGCCGGACAAGGCAGTTTCTGCCTTTATCATGGGAATTTATCTGTAAATGAAAACGAACGTGCTGCTGAATGGTTGTTGAAAGAGGTATTTAGTAAAACCAGCATCCCATTTGTAATGGCAGGGAAGAACCCTTCAACTTATTTGCAGCACCTGGCACATGTGCACCCGCATACCTGCATCGTTGCCAATCCGTCGGAACATGAAATGCAGGACCTGATAAAAAAAGCACATATCAATATCCTTCCTTCTTTTAATCAAACCGGGGTAAAACTGAAGCTGTTGAATGCCCTGTTCAATGGCAGGCATTGTATCGTAAATACGGCCACCGTAGAAGGAAGCGGATTGGAAGGCCAGTGCCATATAGCCACAGACGCCCATGCATTTATCAGTAATATAGAAGAACTATTTCAGGTTCCTTTTACAAATGAAGATATTAACCAGCGGGCCCAACACTTACAGTCGGTTTATAACAACGAACAAAACGGGCGCAAACTTATATCATGGATATACTAGCATTGTCCCACACTTTTCCTTTTTCAGTTTTGATGGTACGGGCAGGGAATTTGTTGATCACCATATAATCGTGTGTGGCCATCACGATGCTGGTATCAAAATCGCGGCAGATATGAAACAGGAGCTGCATAATTTCATCGCTGGTCTCGGGGTCGAGGTTTCCCGTAGGCTCATCGGCCAGGATCAGTTTGGGGGAATTCAATAAGGCTCGGGCTACGTCTATGCGTTGCTGTTCGCCCCCACTGAGTTCGAACGGCATTTTATGCCCCTTATTTTTAAGGTTTACTTTATCGAGTACATCACTGATCTTTTCATCCATCAGTTTTTCATCTTTCCAGCCGGTAGCTTTTAATACAAACTTGAGGTTCTCATTTACGTTACGGTCGGTAAGCAACTGAAAATCCTGGAATACCACCCCCAGGTTCCGGCGCAGGAAAGGCACCGTTTTCCAGTTAATTTCTTTCATGTTATGGCCTACCACCCAGCCTTCTCCTTCCCTCAATTCGAGATCGCCGTACAGCGTTTTCAACAGGCTGCTCTTTCCGGTTCCTGTTTTACCAACGAGGTACACAAACTCGCCTTTTTCCACAGAAAAATTTACATCACTGAGGATAAGGCTTTCGCTCTGGTATATATTAACGTGGCGTAATTCGATAATTGACTGAGACATGTTGCTGGTTTTCTTTGATTCTTATTTTCATGGCAGCCTGCGCAATGCCTGGCTGCGAATGGTTCTTTTTGTAAAGGACAAATGTAATGGATGCCTGCTTAATAAACAATTAGCTCTTCCCCCACCCTGATCTCTAACGCTTTTTTAACATTTGCTTCCACCCGTCCAATGATTTGCGCATCAATACCAAATTGCTTTGCAACGGCCATTATGGCTCCTGCATCTTTTTCGTTGCAGTAAATTTCCATCCGGCATCCCATATTAAACACTTCATACATTTCACGGAGATGGCTCCCACTGTTGTTGCGGATCATGTTAAATACTGGGGGCGGTTCAAATAAATTGTCTTTAATAATTTTAAAATTGCCCGGCATGTATTTCATACACTTCGTTTGTCCGCCACCGCTACTGTGAATCAATCCGTGTACCTTATCAAAATGTTCTTCCAAAAGTTGTTTGAGTACCGGTGCATACGTACGGGTTGCACTTAACAACAATGCACCTATGGAATGAGAAGTACCGGGCAGGATGTCGGTTAACCGGTGCTTGCCAATATACACCACTTCTTCAGGCAGGTTATTGTCGTAACTTTCCCGGAATTGTTCGGCATAAAAATGATGAAGCGCATCATGGCGGGCAGAAGTGAGCCCATTGCTGCCAATACCACTGTTGTATGATGATTCATAAGCGGCTTGTCCGAATGAAGCCAATCCCACAATCACATCCCCGGCCCGAATCTTTTCATTACTCACCACCCTGCTTTTGGGCCATCGGGCCGTCATGGTTCCGTTCACGGCAATGGTACGCACCACATCTCCCACATCGGCCGTTTCGCCACCCAGGTAATGTATATGCACACCTGCAGCAGCAAGTTGGCCAAACAATTCCTGAGAGCCATTTATGATGGCAGAAAGCACTTCACCCGGGATGAGGTGTTTGTTGCGATCGATGGTAGAATTAAACAGGATATTGTCATAAATACCCACACAGAGCAGGTCGTCGAGGTTCATCACAATAGCGTCCTGAGCGATCCCTTTCCATACACTGCTATCGCCGGTTTCTTTCCAATAGAGATAGGCCAGGATACTTTTGGTGCCTGCCCCATCAGCATGCATTACATTCACCCATTCGGGGTCATTGCCAAGATGATCGGGATACAATTTGCAAAAAGCATTGGGGTATAATCCATGATGCAGGTTTTTTACTGCTTCATGCACTTCCTCCTTTTGGGCTGAGACCCCACGTTGGCTATACAGGCTCATACATTCTATTGTGCTGCAAAACTAAATTTCAAATGGCAATAAACCATTAATTAATTATCAAGTAGTTTTGCACTTCTTATGATGCAGATATATGAGGATACCGGTGCGTTGCCGGCATTTAAAAAAGCGGTGATCACCATTGGTACATTCGATGGGGTTCACTTGGGGCACCGCCAGATTATCCGCCAGTTACTGGAAGAAGCCATTGCTATTGGAGGCACACCCGTGCTGATCAGCTTCTATCCTCATCCCAAACAGGTTGTGAACAGCCATCAACAACCCATATTCATGCTCAACACCCCTGCAGAAAAAGCTTCGCTGCTTGAGAAGGCGGGCATCCTGCACCTGGTGATTGTGCCCTTTAATACCTCTTTTGCCGGGCAAACAGCGCAACAATATATCAGCGATTTCCTGGTGAAGTCGTTTCAGCCACATACCATCATCATTGGATATGACCACCGTTTCGGGCATAACAGGGAGGGCGATTACAAATTGCTGGAGGCATCGGCCCAAAAATATGGCTATATCGTAAAAGAGATCCCCGAACATATCCTTAAGGATATCACGATCAGCAGTACCGTTATCCGCAGGGCATTAACAAGTGGCGATATTGCTACTGCCAATGCATTCCTTGGGTATCGTTATTTTTTCAGCGGAACGGTGATCGAAGGAAATAAATTAGGCCGAACCATTGGTTACCCCACTGCCAACCTCTCCGTTGCCGATCCTGAAAAACTGGTCCCGGGAAACGGCGTTTATGCGGTACAGGTAGCCATTGAAAGGGATGAAAGAAAATTAAATGGCATGATGAATATCGGCATCCGGCCTACTGTTGGAGGGTCGCAACGGGTGATAGAAGTAAATATTTTTGAATTTAACGAAATGATTTATGGCCGCCGTTTACAAATCACGCTGGTAGACAGGTTGCGGACAGAAGTGAAGTTCAACGGGCTGGATGAATTAAAAGCCCAATTGGGAGCCGATAAAATACAAGCAACAACCATCCTTCATCAATTGCCGCTTATACAGTGAAGCAATGAGAAAATACCAATTACACCGATAAAACTCATTGCTAAAGTTCCAAGAATAATGTGCAACAAAAACAATTAGCTACTATTAGGTAGAAAAGACCTTCAATTGCCTAAATGAGTCCCTCCTTACACAACTTCAATAGATGAAATCAAGAGAGCAAATTGAAACTAGTGGGGTTCAGAATAATTAATTTTACTATCAATCAAGCTACAAAATGCGTTTTATTATTCAAACGTCACAATCACTCTTTCTCATCATCACCTGTCCCGCTTTTCGCTGCAAGTCCTCGCTACGCTCCGGGCTTTACGCTGCAATCGGGCGT
>JBPOHG010000300.1:0-26833 GCA_052035835.1 Bacteroidota bacterium
GCTGAATAATCCGTTCCACCTTTTGAGCAAAATGAAACCGAACCCCTTTTTTTTCAGCAAGCTGATGCAACGCATTTGTAATACTGATCATTCCGCCTTTGGGATAAAAAGTACCTTCATTTTGTTCGAGATGAGGAATAAGGCTGAGCATGGCAGGCGCTTTGTAAGGGTTACTACCATTGTAAGTTGCAAAACGATTGAATAATTGAACTGCTTCCCTGGTTTTAAATGAACGCTGATTATGCTTGTTCAAACTAGAAAATAAATAAGCAGTTTTCAACGACCGCAGTGCCCGTAGAATTCTTTTATGGAACCATGTTTTTCGTTTATGAAGCGAATGCCGAAGGAAAATTGTGCCAATCTCGTTATACAATTTTCCTGCATTGGCGAGATAGTTTTTAACCCTTTGCGGGTCTTCACCCAATTGTAATGACAACTCTTCTGCAAAATCATTTGCCGAACCATGTGCTGTTACTTTTTTCCCATTCGCAAAAAAATACTGGCATGCTACCGGCACACGTTCATAAGTAAAGTACGATTCTATTGGCTCATCTGCCAATTCAAACAAGGATGCTATATTACTCGGTTGGGTAAACAGCGATGGGCCTGCATCAAAGCAGTAACCATCTTTTTCAAACGCAGATAATTTTCCCCCGGGATAATCATTGGCTTCAAACACAGACACACTGTATCCCTGAATAGCAAGCCGAATGGCTACGGCCATGCCTGCAATTCCACTGCCAATTACCATCGCTTTAGGCGCATCCATTATTGTAGTTATGATTTTCTTGCTGCAAGATAATTGTCAAGTTCTGGAATTGCAATTTTAAACCATTCTGTATATAGATGTGGGTGTGAGGATATCTCTTCTTTTATTTGGGCAGGCATTTTATAGCAATAATCGCGAACCTCCCCAGCGTTTGGAACCACTTCACCTTCATATTCGCCTACAAAAACATGGTCATACTCATGTTCTGTAAGCCCATTGTCGAACGCAGCTTTATATACAAAGCTAAATGCGTGAGTAAGCGGTACTGAGAAACCCATTTCTTCCCGTAGCCTTCTTTGTGCTGCCTCAAGTGTGTCTTCCCCGGGAGCAGGATGGCTGCAGCAGGTGTTGGTCCATAAACCCGGACTATGGTATTTTTCGTTTGCCCTTTGCTGTAGCAGCAAAGCTCCTCTTTTGTTGAAAATAAATACACTGAAAGCACGGTGCAATAGAGCATCCCTGTGCGCCCTGATTTTTTCCATGGATCCCAGTACCTGATCCTGTTCATTCACCAATATAACTTCCTGCTGCAATGGTTTGTTTTAATACTTATAAAATATTCAATTGGCTGCGAAGGCCAGCACGCATAACAATAAATGCTTTTGAATAATTTGGGATACGAATCCTGTCCTGAAGAAGGATAGCGGGTTGTGAACGTTTTATTTTTCTGAAAAGTGAAAGATAATATTTGTATGCTACATATACGCCAAACCTTGCTTTCATTGGCAGCCGAAGAATTCCTTCGTAAGCCACTCTGAAATCCTGTGCAATATCAGCTTCAATTCTTGCTTTTGCTTCAGCTGTAAAATTGCCAAAATCTACCCCGGGAAAATACACCCGCTTCAACCCTTCAGCATCGGCTTTCATATCGCGAAGGAAATTCACTTTTTGAAAAGCAGCACCCAATGCCTGTGCATATGGCTTCAGGGCCTGGTAACGGGTGGGGTCTCCTTCACAAAATACACACAGGCACATCAGGCCAACAACTTCTGCGCTGCCATAAATATAGTCCTGGTACCCCCTGGCATCATATGTTTTTTTATTGAGATCCATCTCCATGCTATGGAAGAAAGCTTCAATCAGGTCGTGGCCAATGTTGTATTTGTTAACAACAGCCTGAAAGCTATGCAGGATTGGGTTAAGGCTGATCCCTCTTTCGATGGCATTCCAGGTTTCCGTTTTAAATTCTGCCAACAACGTTTCCTTATCATACGTATGAAATGTGTCTACAATTTCGTCTGCGAAACGTACAAAACCATAGATCTGGTAAACCGGTTGGCGAAGGTCTTTATGCAGCAGCCGTATTGCACTACTGAAAGACGTACTGTATCTTTCGGTAGTAAGCTGGCTGCAACCATCAGCCACTTCATGAAATAGATGCATCATAACTGCCTATTTAAATTCTTTTAAAATTTCTTTTGACACCACTTCCCCACTAATCAATGATGGCGGCACCCCGGGGCCCGGAACGGTCAACTGCCCTGTAAAAAAGAGATTTGCAATTTTCCTGCTTCGCAAAGAAGGTTTTAATATAGCCGTTTGCGTTAGTGTGTTAGCAAGGCCATATGCATTTCCTTTGAATGCGTTGTAATCATGTACGAAATCGGAAACCGAATAAGATCTTTGATAAATTATCGAATCCGAAATCTGCTGCCCTGTATGCTTCTCAAACCTTTTAACAATTTTATCAAAATATTGTTTCCTTAATTCCTCTGTATCGCCTGTAAGCCCGGTTGCCACTGGAATCAGAAAGAATAAATTTTCACAACCCGCAGGAGCCACCGTATCATCGGTTACAGATGTTATACTCACATAAAACAAGGGTTCAGCCGGCCATGCCGGTTCGTTGTATATTTCCTTTCCATGCTGATCGAAATCAACATCAAAAAACAATGAATGGTGGGTTACGTTGCTGAGTTTTTTATTCAATCCAATGTAATATAATAAGCAGGATGGCGCCATGGTTCTTTTGTTCCAATATTGCTCAGTATAAGTTCTACAATCCCCCGGAAGCAACGCTGTTTCAATATGATGGTAATCTGCTCCTCCTATTACCACATCTGCGTCTACCATGATTTGTTTACCTACTTCTGTTGCGAGTACTTTTTTGGCCCTCGATTTTTCAATAATAATCTGTTCAACATTGCAATTGAATTTGAATTGCACCCCGAGTTCTATAGCAAGCTTGTACATGGCATCCGCAATATTGTACATGCCTCCCATGGGATACCAGGTACCCAGTTTAATATCCGCATAGTTCATCAGGCTGTATAAGGCCGGTATATCGGCGGGAAGCGCCCCCAGGAACAACACGGGGAACTCCATCAGTTGTACCAGCTTCGGATGTTTGAAATACTTGCCCACATGCTTTTTCATGGAAGTAAATACATCCAGTTTCAGGAGGCCTTTTGCCAGGTCTGCGTCAATAAATTCGGTAAGGCTTCTTCCAGGTTTATGAACCAGCTTATTGATACCAACATCGTATTTATATGCTGCTTCCTTCAGGAAACGGTCGAGTTTTTCACCACTACCTGGTTCAATATCTTCGAATAACCGTTTCAGTTGGGAATAGTCGGCCGGAATATCCACCGGCCCATCGGGGTAATAAATGCGGTAAGACGGGTCTAGCCTTTTGAGTGAATAATAAGAAGAAGTTTTTTTCCCGAAAGCTGCAAAATACCTGTCAAACACATCGGGCATCCAGTACCAGCTGGGGCCCATATCGTATACAAATCCCTGTTCCGAAAATTTTCTTCCCCGCCCACCTGGCATTTCATGTTTCTCGAGCACTGTAACATCCCATCCTGCTTTTGCCATAAACGATGCTGCAGACATACCCGCAAACCCACTGCCTATGACAACGACTTTTTTCACTGTTGTAAAATAGTATATTTAAAATAGAGTGCGGTGCAATTAGTGTCGTACGAGTTCCTCTTTCAATAATTTGCGGGCAAAGTGGATCCTGCTTTTGATCGTACCCAATGGCTCCTGCAGGTAATCGGCAATTTCGTTGTACTTATATCCCTCGTAATACATGACGAATGGGTTCCTGAAGATATCCGGTAGTTTTTGAATAGCAGCCTGTACGTCTTTCATGCCCAGGTTTGTTTCTGCCGCATTGGTAACGGATGTTTGGTTATAGTCGAGCAGGTAATCATTGGGCGTATGGTCGAAAATAGTATTCTGCCTTGCCTTACGCCTGTAGTTGTTAATAAAAATGTTACGCATGATGGTGTACAACCATGCTTTCACATTGGTACCTACATGATACTTTTCTTTATTTGCCAGGGCCCTGTACAGTGTTTCCTGCGCCAGGTCCCTTGCTGATTCATTGTCACGGGTAAGGGTAAATGCAAATGGCTTTAAAAAGTCGGCATTTTGTACTAACATCTGATCAAAATCTATCGCACTCATAACATTTTGTTTAAATGATTATATGATAAAATTAAACAAAAAAAGGCTGAGCAAAAAAATTTTTGTTTAATTATTTATTAAAATTATTCTACAACTTACTGATGAAGTCCATCACTTCCGTAAACGTCTTTTTAAACATAACCGGCGGCTGAATCTTCTTTTCGTAAGAATGGGTTAACTGCCCTGAAATAATAACAGGGGTTGTTGGAAAGTTTTTAGATATGTTTCCCAGGAATTTATCAAAATTGAAATTCTGCCCGGGCGTGGTAATATGACTATATAAATAATCTGGCTTTTTTAGGTTCACCACGTATGCCACATCTTTGATGGGCACATTGCTTCCCAGGTAAATCACCGTTGCGCCTCTGCTTTTCAATAAATAATACATAAAAAGAAGTCCTAATTCATGATACTCGGCTTCTGGGAGGAACAAGATCAATGTCTTATTCAGTTTTAATGGGGTGGTAACCGACTGTATGCCAACAATGAGTTTTTGGCGTATAATATTGGAAACCAGGTGTTCCTGTGCCGGATTGATATGATTGGTAAGCCAGAGTATACCAATCCGCTCCATAAAATTAAAAATGATTTGGGTGATGGCCCTTTCAATCCCCCTGCCCATTATATAGGTATCAAGGGTTTGTTCAAATGAATCCATGTTCAGGTCCACCATATGCTGAATGAGCTCATTTACAATGCGTTCCTGCTGGGCTTGTTGTTGATTCAGGGATAGGATTTTTTCCTTGATCTCGGCCTGGCTCATTTTATCTATATGGGAAATCTTAAACCCATACTTGTTGAGCAATGCAATGTTAAGGATGGTTTTCAACTCTTCATTGCTGTAATAGCGAATATTGGTAAACGTTCGGCTGGGCTTTAAAAACCCATAGCGTTGCTCCCAGATACGAAGCGTATGGGCTTTGATTCCAGATAAATTTTCAAGGTCTTTAATAGTAAATGAGTCCATAGTAAATTGTCCCCCACATGAATAACAGCAGAAGTGTAAAATTGTTTAATAAACGAATCGTAAAGATAAACAAAAATCAGAAGTAAGACGGCCTCATTGGAAGCCCTTTAAATACTTTATGTACAAGGTTATTGGTGGGGAACAGAATCGACCAGCCTGTTAGAAATATGATTTGCAGGTCGGTAATCAATGAAGCATTTGCCTGGTACCAGGATTCGAGGGAAGCTTTGTAAGGGTAAATGGCCTCGTACATGGCACGGGGGTCGGCGGCATCAGACAATAATTTTTCTTCGTCCCTGAAAATGAGCGAACCAATACCGGTAATACCCGGCTTCACATGATAAATCGTTCTGCGAATCTCATCACTGTAGAGGTTAAAGCTTACTTCCATCAATGGCCTTGGCCCTACAATACTCATCTCACCTTTTAGCACATTGAAAATCTGTGGGATTTCATTGAGTTTGGTCATGCGTAACCATTTACCAAACTTCGTTACCCGGGGATCGTTGCGAAGGGTAATTTCACCTGTACCAATATTTGGACTGTTCTTCACCATGGTGGCAAACTTCCAAATATAGAAAGGCTGGTTTTTATATCCGATCCTTTTCTGCAAATAAAATACTTCGTGTTCCCCTGTTAATAAAAGGATCAATATTACGGGGATTAAGATTGGGGAGAGCAGCAAAAGGGCAACAGACGCAATCAGGATATCAAGGATTCGCTTCAGAAAAAGGTACATGGTATGCTGCTTCAATAAAATTTTATTGGCTGCAAGATACATGATTCCATGCAGAGCACATGGAGTAAGCCTACCTGTACACATCTTTGATGGCAGCTACAACAGTAGCCATATCCTCATTGCTGATATTGGTACTACAAGGTATGCTTAAGCAGTGCTTGTATACATAATCGGAGCGGTCGTTTTGATGGTAATATATTTCTTCAGTGAACATGCGCAATTGGTTCATGGGTACCCAAAAAGGCCTGCTTTGCAACTTGCGGTCGTTCAAAATTTTAATGAAATCTCTTTTCCAGTTTTTTTTTATTGTGGGCATACACCAATTGGGGTTCACATCATCGCTTACCTGCTGAAATGAAATATCCCCTACTCCATTGAGTTCATTTTTATAAAATGCAATGATCTCTTTTTTCCGTTCAATAAAACCCGGCAGGAGTTCCATTTGTGATACGCCCATTGCCGCCGATACATTTACCAATCTGTAATTATATCCAATCTCATCATGGATGTATTCAAAAGGGTCGCTTTTTGCCTGGGTCGTTAAATGTTTGGCTTTTTTTGCCAGTGCTTCATCATTGGTTACAATCATTCCTCCGCCACCTGTGGTGATAATTTTGTTGCCATTGTAGCTGAAGGTACCCATCAAACCAAAACTACCTGCATGTTTACCTTTATAATAACTTCCCAACGCCTCGGTACTATCTTCCACCACGGTAAGATGGTACTGTTCTGCGATGGCCATCAGCCTGTCCATGTCACACATATTGCCCAAAACATGTACTGGCATGATAACAGGTATCCGTTTGCCATCTTTTTTGTGGTAACACAGATTCCCACGCTGTTCGGTTTCATTTTTAAGGAATGATTCCAGCAGATCCAGATCCATTTGCCAGCTGTTCTCATCAGTATCTATGAGAATAGGGTGTGCGCCGGTATACCTGATTGAATTGCATGTAGCGATAAACGTTATGTTGGGGGTAATCACATAGTCATGTTCGTTCACACCCAGCATCAGGAGGCAAATATGCAAGGCTGTTGTACCGCTACTGGTAGCCACAGCATACTTTGTACCGGCAAATTCGGCGCTCATTTTTTCAAACTGGTCTACATACGCCCCTACGCTGCTTACCCAACCGGTATCTAAACAGTCTTTTACATATTTCCATGCATTGCCGCCCATGTTTGGTCCGCTCAGTAACAGCATATCATTTGTTTTACAGGATCAATAATTGCCACGCAAACCTATAAAAAAAAACAAAGCGTTGATAACGTTCACTTGCCTGATATTTGCTAGAACCTCAAAATACTATAGAAAATAATCCTGTTCTCATCTTTTACCAGATCGGCATTGTATCCAATTGGGTTACCGATGGGTTCATTCCATCCATTGGGGGATGTAACTCCGCCCCTTCCCGAAAAATACGGAACATTGGTATGCCTGGTAACCCATTCTGTTCCAAATGTGAGATAAGGATTGGGCATAAACTGAAGCCCTGCTGAAGCATCCCATCCTTCAAATTTGTCACCTGGAAGTTGAGTAAGCTGCCCATTACCCGGAGGCAATAAGCTGAGGTACCTGCCAGGGTTATTGATATATCCGCCTCCAACGGTAAATGCCCATTGTTGTTTACGGCCCAGCCAGCATCGATTGTACAACATACCGCTCACAAAATACTGTGCCGGTATACTGTCTTTTCTTCTAAAGCCATTAACGCCCCCGCCTTTTTCAAATCCAAGATCGGACGTTAACGAAAAAGCTGCTTTGGTAATGAACCCTGCTGCTGGGTTATCATGGTACTTCATCACAATGCTATTGTCTGTATGAAAGCGTGTTCGCTTTTTTTCATTGGGCGTATCCCAACCAACATAAGAGCTTGATATGAGTGACAAATTCCCTTTGGGCCTCCATAAAACCTGGTAACCGATACCGGGCATCTCATTAAACATCCCATAAGTTTGCCATCCATTCACCAACCATAATTCTATTTTTAATCGATTGGTAGGATATGCCTGTATCCTTGCGCCGGTAAAGAACCAGGGCGTGTTGTCGGAAGTAAAAGATGGCTGATAATTCCAGTTTTCGAAATTATTGTAGGAAAGCAGCCCAACATACGACTTAAAAATGCCGAAGTCGATATTCACTCCTTTCATTTTATTCAGGTGAATGCCTGCATAGCCTTCCGTAACATAACGAAGTGCATTGTATAAATCAAACTGGCCTCGCAATGGTGTATTATCATTCCTGGGGATTCCTGTAGCACGGCTACCAAACTGGAGCATGAGTTTTGCCCTTGCGCCAGATACGGGCTCTGAAAATTCACCACCAGCTTCTATGTAAGAAAGGTTGAATTCATTGCTGCGAAAAGTAGCGGTAGAACCCGTGTTGGTATGATCTTCAGGGCGGTTAAATGAATAATTGTAATTCACATCCATGGTGATGCTACCAGTGAAGTATTGAGTGCTTAGCAATGGTTTTGTTTGCCTTGCATTCCCTTGTACCCAGGAAAAATCGGCCCAGCCAAATGGTTCGTTACTGTTTGCCTTCGCTGTGTCTTTAAGAAAACCTGATTGTGCAAACGCAAATGAATAAAGGCAGTTTAAGATACAACAACATACATATTTCATATACTATTATTTTTTTGTGGTTGATAATTTCTTTCGAGCAATGGAGTTTTTGCCGGTTGGTATAGAAGTGGCACATGTTCAACCATGACATCGCTTTTATTGAGCCCAAACGCCTTGCCATCGCTTTGTGCGAGTCGTTTCATAAAAAAATACGTGTGGAGGAAAAAGCCTTCTTTTAAGGTAAACTCATTTTCAACGGAGATTAATTTTTCTATGATTACAAACTTAAAATCGGGATCGGCATTGTACTTCGTACTTCCATCGGCACGGATGTGCAAATTCAGTTCCTGGTTTGCCACAAGTTGTTGTACCACCTGCTTAAAATACAATTCTGTTTTTGGCTGTACCCTGAATCCAATATTGAAGGTGACTTTAAAAACCTTATCATCTATCAATTCCGACACTTCATAAGAAAGCGTATAGGGCTCACCGGTACGATGAATGTGCAAAAACCAATACACATCCGACCGTTTTGGCCTTTTGGCAAATATGGATTGAATGATCTTTTCTTCAATCTGGTTTCGGTGAATCGCTTTGGAAAGATATACCAGGTGCGTAGAAAGTTTAGGTATACCATCATCTTCGCTTAATTCCCTGATTTTACCTGTATACTTCCCCAGGTCGGTAAATTTTAATTTCCTGTTGTTTACTTTCCTTCCATAGTACCATATGTACATGGTCATAAAAATAAAAAGTTCGAAAAACAGGAACATCCAGCGCTCTCTAATTTTTGCTACATTGGCAACAAAGAAAGACAACTCAATGATTGCAAAAACACCCAGCATGGAAAATACAAGGATGGCATTCCACCTAAGTTTATATAATAAAAAATAGCTCAGCAGTATGGTTGTCATCATCATGGTGATCGTAATAGAAAAACCATAAGCAGCTTCCATATGGGAAGAAGTACGGAAATATAAAATCATCAGGATACAACCCAGCCATAAAATGGTATTGATACTGGGAATATATATCTGGCCTTTGATATCGGAAGGCTGGCGCAACGTTACCCGCGGCCAGAAATGCAGGTTCATGGCTTCGCTAATAAGTGTATAAGACCCACTGATCAGGGCCTGTGAAGCTATGATGGTTGCAGCGGTGGCAATTGCTATGCCTGGCAACAGGAACCACGAAGGCATCATTTCAAAAAATGGGTTTACGCCATCGAGCCCATCCAATCCCGAATGCAACACCCATGCAGCCTGGCCGGCGTAATTTAAAAGCAAGCAGGTTTTTACAAATATCCAACTGATGCGGATGTTGCGAATACCACAATGGCCCAGGTCGCTATAGAGCGCCTCAGCACCTGTTGTACAAAGAAAAACCGCTCCCAGCAGCCAAAACCCTTGTGGGTAAGTAGCGAGAAGGCGATACGCATAAACAGGGTTTATGGCTTTTAATACCCCGGGGTGATGAATAATATTCAAAAGGCCCACAGCACTCAGCATCAGGAACCAGCATAACATTACCGGACCAAATGTTCGCCCAATTACGTTTGTGCCATACCGTTGGAAAAAGAAAAGAGCTGATAAAATGGCGACTACAATACCAACCGAAAGATTATTCCCGGGTACAATGACATCCTCCAGGCCTTTCACTGCATTCAACCCTTCAATTGCGGAAGCAACAGAGATGGGTGGCGTAATAATCCCATCAGCCAATAGCGTAGTAGCACCCAATATGGTTGGTATGACCAGCTTTTTCCCATACCGGCGAACCAATGCATACAATGAAAAGATGCCGCCCTCTCCTTCATTATCAGCCCTAAGAGTTAACCATATATACTTGATGGTAGTTTGAAAGAGGAGTGTCCAGAAAATACAGGAAATTCCGCCATAAACCAATGTTTCGTCGATTTGCCTTTCACCAATAATTGCTTTTAATACATACAAAGGGCTGGTACCAATGTCGCCGTAAATAATACCCAGTGCTACCAATAAAGAGGCAATACTCACCCTGTTCAAACTTTTTGAATTTGAAATCATTTTGAATAGTTGATATGTGAATAGATCAGGAAGACATAAAACGATAGCCTACACCCGGCTCCGTTAGTATATATGCTGGCCTGTTGGGATCAGACTCAATTTTTTTTCTTAATTGTGCAATGAAAACACGCAGGTATTGTGATTGATTGATATATCCGGGGCCCCAGATTTCTTTCAACAGGTAATGGTGCGTTAGTACAGAGCCTGCATGTTTCATAAATAATGTAATCAGTTGGTACTCCGTAGCAGTTAGTTTAACAGGTATATCCCTGGCTGTGAGTGTCCTGGCTGCCAGATCGAGTTGCAATTCGCCTACCTGTATCACTGGTATGTGTTCCTGTAGAGAACCCGATCGAATTGCCGAGCGGATCCTTGCCAGCAATTCCCCCGTACGAAATGGCTTCACCAGGTAATCATTAGCCCCATTGTCTAAAGCTGTAATGATATCTTCTTCGGTATGTTGTACAGATAAAATCAAAATTGGGCCGGTGAACCATTCCCTTAACTGCTGCAATACTTCCTGCCCGTTAATATCGGGCAAACCAATATCGAGTAAAACAACAGAAGGCGGGTGATTGGCTGCCATGATCAAACCTTCCTTTGCAGTTGCAGCTTCAGTTACTTCAAAGTCCTGGCTTTCGAGTGTGATGCGCAACAGTTTACGGATGGCCTGCTCGTCATCAATGATCAGTATTTTAGCTTTACTCATTCTTCAACTGATTTAGATAAGAGGTTTCTGCTTTTATTAAGAGGGTAAACTTCGATCCGCCTTCGGCCCTGTTTTCGAGAAAAACATTTCCCTCTTGAGCTTCCACAAATCCTTTTACAATAGACAACCCTAAACCTGTTCCCCCCGGCCTTGAATGTTGCAGCCTGTAAAATTTATCAAATACTTTATCCATTTCGTTGAGGGGGAAACCCGGGCCATTATCAGATACCATTATCTGTAGCATATCTGCATGAGCAACTGCTTCCAAATCAATTCTGCCACGTTCGTCTGTGTATTGTATGGCGTTGTGCACTAGGTTATACAATACCTGTTCCATCATGCCCCTGTCGATTTTGAACAATGGTATAGACGGGTTTACATGAATATGAATCTGGCGCCCTGGGCTTTTCTCTTCGAAACTTTTTAGTACATCATATAGCAATTCTTCAATATCGCACCAGTCTTTCTTCGGCTGAATAACTCCCGACTCGAGCCTTGACATGTTCAAAAGATTTTCAACCTGCCGGTTTAACCTAAACCCTGCTGTTGAAATTTCGTGAACCAATTCAACACGATCGGTTGCAGAAAGTTTGTTGCTGAAGTGCTGTAGATTATCAGTAGCACCAATAATGGTTGCGATGGGCGTTTTTAATTCGTGCGATAACGAATTCAACAGCGTATTGTACAACCGAAGTGCATTTGCTTTATCTTCCTTCTCCCTGTTTTCTTTTTGTATTTTTTTAATCTTATAAGTAAGTGCTGCATTTACCAATGCAATAAGGAAATAAACCAGAAACAGAATCCTGTCTTCTGTTTCTGCAATATGAAAAGTATAACGGGGAGGAATAAAAAATAAGTTCCATATTAATGCGCTGAGAACAGCAGCCAATAACACTGGGAAGATGTCAAACAGGATGGCTATCAAAGATACCACCAGCATTAGCAAGAGCGCTACTAGCTTGTAATGCAAAGCTTCTACAAAAACAAAACAGATACCTGCAACCAGCATTACAACTCCTGCACTTAGCGCATACTGTTGCAATTTTGAAAGCCTGTTGATTATTAGCGGTGCCATCTGCAGGGATGAATGAAAAACAAAGGTAATCACCCTGGTATAAGAAAATCATTAAAGCTTGCAGCTGCGTATAAAGATTATATAAAGAAAGGCGCCCCAGCGCCTTTATCATTCATATTCCGTGCTTGCATTTAAATATTCCTGAACTTTTGTGCAAAGGAGTCGGTTACGATGCCGGTTTTCAGGAGGGTGTAAATTTCTTTCACTCCATCGGGTACTTTTTTGGTAATAGTATACCCGAGTTCATTTTTAATTTTATCGAAATTAACCCGGTAGTCGCGGGGGTCTTCATTCATTTCTACATAATTCACTTTTACATTGGGCACAACTTTACATACTTCTTCAATGATCATACCCTTGTTATAATTTTCTTCTGTACTGCCAACATTAAAAACATTGGCCCGCACTTTTGCTTCCGGGCTTTCGAGGACTAAAATTACTGACCTGGCGAGGTCTTCTACATGGCAATAGGGCCTCCAGAACTGGGCTCCCCAAATTTCCTGTTCGCCATGAATGGTAGCATTCCTGGTAAATTCATTCACTGTTAAATCGAAACGGATCCGCGGCGAAAACCCATAAACTGTGCTGAAACGAAGCGCCGTACTGCAAATGCGGGATGCCTTTCTTTCATCAAGCAGGTATTGTTCAAATTTTACTTTCAACTCTGCATATAAAGAAACCGGCCTTAATTCGGATGTTTCTGTAACAAATGAACCGGGATCGGGCATTTTGCCATAATTGCTACAGGTACTGGCAAATACAAATCGTCCAACACCTGCTTTCTCTGCTGCTTCAAACAACGCAACGCTGCCTGTCCAGTTGGTTTCATTGGCTTCCTCACTAAATTTTTTACATGCCGGGTCGCCAACAATGGCTGCAAGGTGCGCAATGGCATCTATGCCCTCAAGCGCTTCCCCAACCTTAGCGGCGTCACGGATATCCCCCATCATAAATTCAAAATTCGGATGCAGCATTACATCATACAATGCATCACCACCAAATTTCAGGCTATCGAATGCCCTTACCTGGTAGCCCTGCTGCAATAGTTGTCGTACGAGTACAGAGCCTATATAACCTGCACCTCCGGTAACCAATACCTTCATAGCTTGAACAAAAATTTTATATGCTTAACTAATTTTTCTAATCAACATCCTGGCAGGGTTTCCTACAACAGTTTCCCCATCCGCAATATCTTTTATGATCACTGCCCCGGCTCCTACCATCACGTTTTTGCCGATATGAACCCCTTGTTTTACAACAGCCCCTGCGCCTATGAAACTTCCTTCGCCAACTGTTACATTCCCGCACAAAACAGTACCCGGGCCAATATGCGCAAACGCTCCCACTTTGCATTCATGCTCAATCACAGAACCGGTATTGCAAATAGCGCCGGTATTTATTTCAGCCAGCGGATTAATGCAGGCCCCTGCTGCAATCATCACTGCATGATCATCTATCCTGGCATGTTTGCTGATAACTGCCGAAGGATGAATTGCGTTTACAGGAAACCGTTGTTTAAACGCAAAGAGTTCATATACTTTCTTCCTGATCCTATTATCACCAACGGCAATAAAAAAATCGGCCTCCATTAATAAACTGCTTGCGGCAGGGGTTGTTTCACTCCCTAAAAAAGGCAATTGAAACGGGTTGTAGGGTTTCTCTTCCACATCACAATAACCCGACACTTTTTTCCCGGATGCTTCCAGGATATCATATGCCACAAATGCATGCCCCGAGTAACCTATCAAAATCATTCAATGCAGGTTTTATTAAGTTGTGAATGGCTTCGGCAAATGTAGCACTTGTACATTAGATTATTGCCTCCCTGATGGCCTCCAGGTAAGCATTTACTACTATTTGTTTATCAAATTCACGGATGACTTTCTGCCTTGCCCGGCGGCCCATCTCTATTCTGGCGGAAGTATCCATGGTAAGCATCTGTTTCATTTTATCACTCAAATCTGCCGCATCGGCTATTTTACACAAAAAGCCGGTATTTCCATCTTCCACAATTTCTTTACACCCGGTTGTATTGCAAGTGATGCAGGCCCTTTCCATACTGGAAGCTTCCAGCAGCACATTGCTTGTTCCTTCACGGTAAGATGGCAATACGATACAATCTGCAGCAGCTATAAAAGGTCGAACGTCGCTGGTTTCTCCCAAATATTTTACAACCCCTTCGGCAATCCAGGCATCCAGTTCTGTCCTGGACACTGTATTTCCTTTAAGGTTTTGGTCCCATAGCGGGCCAAGTATCCGGCACTCTGCATGCTGAAAATCTTTTCTTATCATCCTGGCTGCTTCTACATACTCATTGATACCCTTATCTTTCACCAGGCGGCTAATAAACAGGAAAACAAAATTTTTATTGCTTTCTGGTGATGGCATAGGGGCGAAAAAGGAATGGTCTACTCCCGAACCTGGCACCAACGCAGTTTTTTCTTCCTTACTAAACCCATGTTTTAAAAAAAGGGCCCGGTCATCGCTATTTTGAAAAAATATTTTTGCTGTTCTTTTCAACACGAATTTATACAGCATCCTGGCGGCTACATAAACGGGATTGTTACTGGCAAACAGCGGGCCGATCCCTGTGATATTGGTAATGGTTGGTATGTGGAGGCGCCGGGTAACCATATTGCCCCAGATTGCCGGGCGGATTGTAAATGTGAGGCAAACATTGGGCTGAATTTCTTTTAAAGCTTTTCGGATATTTTGCATGTAAGCGCCTATACCTAATGGGTTGCTGCCACTGCTTTTTACGTCTACTATAATAAATCCCCGGCTCCTTGCCAATTGCAACTCATCGGATTTACCAGTTGTTAATACTGTTACATCATACCCCTGTTCCATTAACTCACTGGTTAATTTTCGCCGGATGGTATTGGTAGCGATGATATGGTTTTCGATGATGGCAATTTTTTTCTTCATTGTCATCTATGCAGGTTGGTAAACTTTTCGGTACCAGATTTCGAGGCAGAAGATTGTCCAGAGGATTTTTGCTCTTTTCTCTGCCGGAACTTTTACTTTGTTGTTAAGTAAGCTCATCACAAAACCTGATTGAATAAACTGGGGATAACAAGCGCCTGATGTGGTAAGGTAACTATGTATCATATCCCTGAGTTCGTGGTTCACCCAGTTTTTTAACGGTATTTCAAAACCGCGTTTAGGCTGATCAATCAATGTTTCGGGGAGGTATTTCCGGCCCAGGTTTCTCAACAAGTACTTTGTAGTGCCCCCATTGATCTTATACCTGTTTGGTAAGCCAGGAATATATTCGAGCAATTCTTTGCAAAGGAACGGGCTTCGGCCTTCCAGTGAGTGTGCCATGGTGGCTATATCCATTTTCACCAACAGGTCGCTGAAGAGGTTGGTGTCAAAATCCATGTTCATGATTTTCTTGAGGCCTGTCATTGGGGCGTGGGCGATATGATGGAAGTCATGGCGGACTTTTTTCATGTAATCTTCTCCGTTATCAATAATGTTATTTTCAAAATCTTCGAAAATATCGAGGCCGGCCGATAAATATATATCGAGATCCGACTTAGTTGCAAAAGACAACAAGCGGTACAAATAATTATACTTCGATTTTTTTTCCTGTGAAGCAGGAAGTAGAGAACGCAACAATTTAGCCGACCCTTTTACCAATGCGTTGCTATTGAAAAAATCGTATTTGGCAAACGGCACATACCGCCGGTAACCGCCAAATAACTCATCGGCCCCATCCCCATTTAAAATAACTGTCACATATTTTTTGGCCGCTTCACTTACATAATAGGATGGTATTGCCGAACTATCAAAATATGGTTCCCCATAATTGGAAATAATTCGTTCGATATCCTGGTTGAGGTGATTGAATGATATCCTGATCTCGTGGTGATCGGTAGCATATTTATCTGCCACCAGTTTTGCCAGTGGTGCTTCGTCATACGCCCCCTCAAATGAAACCGTGAATGTTTTAAGTTTTGTGGTATGGCGGCTGGCGATAGCTGTAACCAGCCCGCTATCAATTCCGCCACTGAGGAAACTGCCTACTTCCAGGTCACTGGCATCAATCCTTCTTTGTACGGCCTGCTGTAAATATAATTCGGTTTGTTGTAAGGCTTCGTGTTCATCAACTTTATGGTCCTGTAAATAATACGAATGAATATCCCACCATCTATTTTGCTCAACAGCCAGTGAATCACAATTGATTTTCATAAAACTGCCGCCGGGAAGTTCCTGAACATTCTTATAGGGCGTTGCATCCCTGTAAAAAACACCCAGCCTGAAATAATGGTGAAAGTTATGATGATCCATTTCTAACGGGAGCAATGCTTTCAGGCAATTCAATTCACTGGCAAAAACAATTTTCTCTGTATCCCGGTATATATATATGGGCTTTTTCCCTGCTCTGTCCCTTGCAATAAAAACTGTGTGCTCCTGCTCGTCATAAATTGCCATCACAAACATCCCATCAAGTTCATTCAACATGGCCGTTCCCATTTTTGCGTATAACATCAACAGTGTTTCTGTATCAGAATGCGTTTGACCAGTTAATGTATATTTATTCCTCAGTGCTGCATGATTATATATTTCGCCATTAAAAATGATCGTATACCTGTTAGCGTAGGACATAGGCTGGGCGCCGCCGCCAATATCCATAATAGAGAGCCGGAGATGGTAGAGATCTACATTGCGGGTGCAAAAACCATTTTGTGCATCAGGGCCCCTATGTATCATAGCAGCATTGATGCTGTTGTATGCAAGTTTAAAATTGATAGCGCCAGCGATTCCGCACATAAATTCGGGGACATTTACTGCGGCAAAATAAGTTCATATTATTGAATGCCGAATGATTATTTAGGATAAATTTGTTAGCATGCAACTGCTGAGCCCATTAAAATGCCTACAATAACCCAATGAATTTTTTCGATTATATCGTTTTCCTGATTTACGTTGTTATTTTCTACATCATTTTCGCCTGGCGAAGGAGAAAATACAAAGACCCAATACTGCGAAAGTACCATCGTAATGGTTTCTGGATAAAAGTATTCAGCAGTTTTGCTTATTCCATGTTTGTATTGTTTCTTTCTCCGGGTGATTCTACTGCTTTGTACCATCCGGAAGGTTATAATATTTACAAACTAATCCTGAACGACCCATCCAATATCAATCTCCTGTTCATTTCAGCTAAGGATTTCGACCAGGCGTTGCTGTTCGACATTTTCAACCTGGGGTATTTTAAAGAGGACAGCAATTTCATGGTAACAAGAATAGTGGCGGTACTTTCCTTTTTTACATTTGGAAAATTTCTTGCCATCAACCTTATCTTCTCCATGATTTCCTTCACCGGCGTATGGAGATTATACCGGTTTTTTTATGAACAGTACCCCGACCTCCACAAACAGTTTGCCATTGCCATTTTATACCTTCCCACTTTCGTATTCTGGAGCTCGGGTATTTTAAAAGACCCCTTGTGTACGGGCGCTGTTGGCTGGATCACTTATTCATTATATAGTATCTTTTATTCGAAGAAAAGTAAGCTTTTGCATATTAGTATAGTGCTCTTCTTTGGATACCTGCTCAGTGTATTGAAAGTGTATATTCTCATTTCCTATCTGCCTTTTTTCATGCTTTTCCTCATCCTGAAAAATGTAACACTTATCAGGAACAAGTTTGTAAAATTTGCATTGGTGAGTTGTTTTTTATTAGGAAGTTTTTTTGGATTCATCCGAATAACCGGCTCTATGAAAGAAGCATTGGGTGATTATGCCGCTGGTGGCATGTCGCAGAGCATCAAGATGTATCAGAAAAATTATGAAAACCAGGCAGGATATGCCAGCTCCAATTTTTCGTTGGGTGTTGAGTTCGACGGGTCTGCCAACAGCCTTATTAAAATGGCACCCGCAGCTGTAGTGGCTACCCTCTTCAGGCCTTTTATCTGGGAAGTTAAAAAGCCCTCTACCTTACTATCTTCACTCGAGAGCCTGGCCATGATGCTTTTTACAATCTATACTTTGCTGAAAGCTGGCATAAAGCGGTTCATTTTAACGATCGTAAAAAAACCGATTGTATTATACTGTTTCCTGTATTCAATCATTTTCTCGCTCTTTGTGGGAGCTACTACCCTCAATTTCGGATCATTGGTCCGCTATAAGATACCAGGCTTGCCTTTTTATGTCATCTCCCTCTTTCTTATCCTTTATTTCAATAACAAACTAAAAAAGAAGCCCGGCGTTGAAGCCGGGCCAGTTGCTGTTTCAGGGTAATATTAATTTTATGCTGTGGCTGTTTTGGAGCTGTTATTAAGCGATGGATAAAACAATGAATAAAACCAGCTTCGCACAGGTGCCAGTAATAACTTGGAATATGATTTGGAATGCTGCTCTTTTAACTTGTTGAGAATAACAGGTGGCGTAGCTGCAAAATTATTTTTCAATGCATCGCCCATTGGCCAGAAAATGAAATTGAGTTTACGGATCTTATCAGATTTCTGATAAACCATTACAATACCTGCAAATGCACAAACAAATAACAGGTAACTCATCAATGCCATCAGTTTACTGGAATATTTCGACTGCAGAATGTGATAGCGGTTGCGAACATAAAAGTACATCTTCCATGAACTGGAATAATCCCAGTCCTGCTTATACGTATATGCAGAAGCCGGATGGTAGTGGATACTCTTTGTGATGGTCTTAACAGGAATTTCATACCTTTTCGTTATGCGGTAGTAATATTCTGTTTCATCGCCCCATAAAAACAAGTGGGGCTTGGGGGTTCCTACTTTAGCAATAATAGAACGGTGGATCATGGTGCCATTGAAAGGATGGCCAATGCCATTGATGACGTCTTCCTGCACATCATGAATGGTTGCATAATCATTCGTATTCCATACAAAAGATTTTTTGTCTTCTTTATTGATAACGGCACAATTCAACAGCGAACGTTCATGGCCTTCATGAGCAAGCAGCATTTCCAAAGCATCCTGTTTAGGATACCCATCATCATCCATACACCATATCCACGAATAGCCGTTGCCGTAAGCCCAGCTGATACCGGTATTAAACCCTCCGGCCGAACCTACATTGTTTTGTGTTATATGAAATAGGTCGGGTTGGCTATCCAGCCATACTGCTGTGTTATCTGTGCTGCCATTATTTACAACCAGGATTGCATCCGGTCTTCGGGATTGATTCCTAAGGGCATCTATACATTCGGCCAAAAGTGCCTGTCGGTTATAGGAAACTACTACGGCTATCACCTTCTCCATAAGGGGTACGTTTCGGTTTAAGAGGATCATTAGATACTCAATAAACGCTACCCATACCAGCTTATTGTATAGAAAATAATAAAATATATAAAATGCAGCATTAAAGCGGCATTATAGCGTAAAACTGCGCAAAAAAAGCGTAGTTATACTCATTCAAAAGCGGTTGCGGGAAAAACCGGGGGCTGCTGTTTTTCACTGATTGCCTTAGCAAAAGCTGATGCAAAGTCGATGGCTTCTGCAATTACATGGTGCATATCCATATACCGGTATGTAGCCAGCCTGCCCAGGAATGAAACATGTTGCTGGCTTTCGGCATGCTTCCGGTATTTTTCAAGCATTTCTTTATCGGCGTTTAGCCTTTTTGGGTAGTAGGGGATATCACCGGGGCCGGTTTCTGTACTGAATTCTTTAAAATATACGGTCTTTGAATGTGACTCCCATGGTGTGAAATGCTTGTGTTCGGCAATACGGGTATAAGGAATTTCTTCATCACAAAAATTCATCTGCGACAATCCCTGGAAATCACCTTCGGCATAATACTTTTCAAAACTTACGGTACGGTACGACAACCTGCCGAAACAATGATTAAAATAAGCATCCAGCGGGCCGGTAAAAAAAACATGGTCGTAGGGAGCAGTATCCGTTTCTGATGTGAATTTCTTATTGAGGGTAACACTGATATTTGGATGGTTGGTCATTTGCTGCATCACTGCAGTATACCCGTTTACCGGAATACCGGTGTAATAATTATTATGGTAATTATCATCGTAATTGAAGCGTACCGGTATCCGTTTTAGAATAGATGCCGGAAGTTCAGCAGGCTCGCATCCCCATTGCTTTTTTGTATACCCATAAAAGAATGCTTCATATAATTCCTTCCCGATAAATTTCAGCGCCTGTTCTTCAAAATTTTGAGGTTCTGAGATTGATTTATTGCCCAGTGAATCCAGGAATTCCCTTGCTTCTGCAGGATTCAGGGTTTTATGGAAAAACTGGTTAATGGTAAGCAGGTTTACCGGTAATGGGTACACGCTCCCTTTACTCATTGCTTTCACCCGGTGAACATATGGCTTGAATTCTGCAAAACTGTTTACATAATCCCAGATATCTTTCCTGTCTGTATTAAAAATGTGGGGGCCGTATGCATGTACCATTACACCGGTTTCAGTATCCCTTTCGGTATGGCAGTTGCCGCCCTGATGGGGGCGTTCATCCCAAATATCAATGTGGCAATCGAGGCGTTGAACCAGTTGTTCGGCCAACACAGAGCCCGAAAAACCTGAACCAATAATTAAAAAGCGAAGCGGCATAGTTGTTAAAGTGTAAGATGAATGTACGGTATAATCAGTTCAAAATCCGTTCATATACGCTACGGTATTTTTGTACTGCTGTTTCTAAATTGTAATACTCAATGGCACCCTGCCTGATCTGTTCTTTACTGAATCCCGGATGGCCAGCTATTTTTTCTACTGCCTTACTCATAGAATCAGATGAAAAGTCTTTTAAAAGAATACCACTGTGATAATGTTCTACGATCCTGCTCACATCCCCTACTCCGTCGTTGGTTATTACAGGTATCCCCATAGCCATGATTTCTCCATGCTTGGTGGGAGATGAAGATAATTTAGAATAGCATGGCTTAATGAAAAATATCGCAAACTGGCTTAACGAGAGTAATACCGGTACTTCATTTCTTGTTGCGGCGGCAGTAATGATGCTTTCTGAAGGAAGCCCATGTGCCGTAGCTGCAGCAATGATTTGTTCGTGCCGGTGGGGTGAGATAAAAAGAAATTTTGCATGGGGAAAGCGATTGGAGAGTAGCTTACAGAAACGAAGCATTTCATCAGTAAGGTACCATCCTCCTATAGAACCCAGGTAACTAAATACCATGTCATTTTCCTGCAAATGGAACTGTTGTTTATATTGCTTGCGGCGTTCCTGGCCTACCGAATGAGGGTTAAATAATTCAAGGTCTGCACTGCATGGGATCACTTCTATCTCCAAAGGTTGTTTTCGCACCTGTTTCCAACCCTGCATTTCCTTCTTGGCGGCCTCTGTAAGGCAGGTAATACCATCCGCTTTTTCCAGGCATTCAAATTCATGCGCTTTAAAAAAACGATACACCCGTTTGTACATCCAATGACTGGTATTCCACATGCCCCCGTCTACTCTTTCATCGGCCCAAAAGCCCCTCACATCGTTTAAGAAACGGATCGCGAATTTCTTTTTCAGCCATAGCGCTACCAGAGTAGGTACCCCCGGGCGTGTATGTACCATATCAAAACGGTTCTGCTTGTGCAAAGCAGCAGCTTTTTTCCTCAACTGCCAATAATCGTATACAGAAGAAAGTACCGGCGGGTTCTTATGATAGGGAATACTCACCCATTGAATAGGCAAACCGTTTAGCAAAGAGAGTACCTGGTTTTTATGTGCTTTCAATTTATCGGGCTTATCGCAACTTAATATCGTAAACGTATACCCGAAACGGGTTAAGCCTGCCAGGTAGGGAATTACCTGGCTTTGCCCCAGCGGGTCGGTCATGCCATCATAAGAAATAAACAAAACATTTTTCATCCGCCACTTACTTTTATTCCATCCATTTTTTATACCACATCTGAAACATCAGCAGGTACCATAACAGGCTGTTATAATTTTTATTGTTCCTGTAAAACTGGTCCTTGATGCGATTTACTTCCGATAAATTAAATAACCCATGTTTGTTTAGTGCCTCATCGCCAAGATACGTTTCTACGAACGCATGCAGGTCTGTTCTCAGCCAATCGAATACCGGTACACCAAAACCCATTTTTGGCCTTTCCATCAATTCTTTTGGAACATAGCGGTGAACAATTTTCTTCAGCAGGTATTTTTTATCTGCCCCGTGCATCTTCAATGATTCGGGCATTTTGGCCATCCATTCAATGATACGGTGGTCGAGCAGGGGTTCCCTTCCTTCAAGAGAAGCACTCATCCCGGCCCTGTCTACTTTTACAAGTATATCATCAGGTAAATAGGTTTTATAATCGATGGCCAGCAACTGATCGAGGTTTCCCTGCACATCGTCAGATATTATTTGGCTGAAAAGATTATATGGTTTATCAATGGCCGTATTGAACAATTTAGCCAACTGGCTGTCTGAATACAATTGTGATAATAATTGATCCATGATAACGGTTGTGCTTACCTGCCCAGCAGCCAGCATAGAAGCTACCCTGTCTTTTTTTAGTGCTATGCTTTCATTCCCTGTAACAGACTGCAACAGTGCATCGGGTATCATAGGAAGCAATTTACCTGCCGGCTTACGCATAAGTGCAGGCATGGAATTGATCTTTCCAAAGAAATCTATAGCGAGCGGGTACTTATTGTATCCCGCAAATGTTTCATCCCCACCATCGGCGCTGAGGGCAACTGTAACTTCTTTCCTGGCAAGCCTGCTAACCAGTGTTGTAGGGATGATAGAAGAATCGCCAAAAGGTTCGTCGCAGAAAAAAGGTATCTCGGGTATGATGTCCTGAGCTTCCCTGGTACTGCAGTAATACTCGGTATGTTCTGTTTGTAAATGCGCTGCAACTTTTGAAGCATGCGTTGCTTCGTTATACGCAGATTCATGAAAACCGATGGTATACGTCTTGATTTTTTCTCCCTGATGGTTTTGCAGCAATGCTGTAACAAGGGTGCTGTCGTATCCGCCACTTAAGAAAACACCCACCGGAACATCCGCTACCATCCTGTATTTACAGGAAGATATGAGCAAGCTTTCAAGGGTAGCCAAAGCATCCTCTTCAGCCATCTGCTGTTTGGGTTGTTTGTAAAAATCATACACATTCCAGTATTGCCGGGTGCTGATATTACTGGTTGTAATATCAAGCCTGAGCAAATGCCCGGGTAATAATTTGCTGGTATGTTTAAATATAGAAAGCGGCGCCATGATGTAGCCATACTGCAAAAACTGGTGCACGGCGCTGTTGTCAATTTCTTTTTGAAAACGGGGGTGTTGATGAAAGCTCTTCAGCTCGGAAGCAAACAGGAAAAGGCCTTCATGCCAATAAAAGTAGAAAGGTTTCACCCCTGCCCTGTCGCGGAAACAATATAATTGTTTATTAGCTGAATCATATATAACAAATGCAAACATCCCAATAAAACGGCTGAGCATTTGTTCACCCCATGCCTCCCATGCATGCAGGATTACCTCAGTATCTGAGTGCGTATCAAAAATATGGCCCTGCAGGAGCAGTTCATTCCTGATTTCCTGGTAATTGTATATCTCCCCATTAAAAACAATGAGCCAACTTTTATACTTCATTGGCTGAGCTGCTGCATTACTTAAATCAATAATTGATAAACGGCGATGCCCTAACCCAATCTGGCATTGCGGTTCCTCGATGAATTCATATCCGCTACCGTCGGGGCCGCGATGCTGTAACACATCTGTACAACGCCGAAGAATTTCGGGAGATGAATGCTGAGTAAAATCAATAAAACCTGCAAATCCGCACATGCATGGAAGATTACCTGCTAAAATTATGAAATAAAATGAAGCTGTTGTGGTTGGTGAAGGTTCTATTACTTTAGTATGCCCCTGTAAATCTGGCGGAGTGTACTTAAATGATGCTCCAGCGTGAAATGTTGCATCACCCGGTGCCTTCCTTTGATCCCCATTTGATCTCTCGCTTCCTTGTCTTGTTTTAGTTGTAGTGTTTGTTGAACAAAGTCTGCTGGTTTGTTTAAACTAAAATAACGGGCAGTGTCGGCACATTGTTCCCTGAAAGTAGGGATATCCGAAAGCAGCATGGGCCTTTGCAGTGCCATCCCTTCGAGTACCGCCAACGAAAACCCTTCGTATAAAGATGACATTACAAAAAGATCATACCCTGTTAATACCTCCGGGAGATTCCTTATTTTTCCCATTAACCTCACCGGCAACTGGTGCCGGTCTATACATTGTTGCAAAGGTTCCTGCAGGTATCCGTCACCGTAAATATCCAGCGAAATTCCTTTGCCTTTTAACTCAACAAAAGCGTCTAACAAGAATTGCTGATTTTTCTGGGGTTTCAGGTTGCCTACTGTTATCAATTTAAACCCATCAGAAACCAACGGGGTATTACCGGTATCATTAAAAACCGACGTATCAACAAAATTATACAGCACATGTGTATCCCCTTTTTGCAAGCCGAGGAAATCAAAATAATCATCAAGTGTACACTTTGAAACACCCAACATTGTACTTGGCCGCCGGTTATAACTAAATCGTTCGAGGTTACATATCCATTTCTTTTTATACTCTACGCTACCGGTAAGAGAAGACTGGATTGAAGTTACCAGCGGGATTTCTTTGGGCGTAGCAAACCTTGCCAGCACTGTACTCCAGTATAGCTGGCTGTGTACAAGATCAACCTTATGCTTGCGAATGATCTTCCTGAGTTTTGAAATAGCAAAAGGGAACAGGTAATAAGACTTCAGGTTAAGATTATAATAATGGTCGTACTTTAATTCATCGCCAAATTGGTTTAACCCATCCAGTGTAACGACAATATTATTATACTCATGAAGGTTTTTTAAAACACCCACCACTGCAGTTTCGGCGCCGCCAATTCCAAAGTTTTGAATAATGTGCAGTATCGTTTTTTTGTGGCCCATATACATCAATGGCTGCTAAGCAGCGTTATGTTTACTTAGAAATTGTTTCCAGTATTTTTTTGTAAAAAAGATGGTAAAGACAAATACCAATGAATAAGTTATGCAGTTAGCCAACGCTGCTTGAAATGCGCTCCCGCTCCTGATAAGAAAATAATTAGAGCTCAAGCTTATCCCAATGCAGATCAATGATAAATAAAGCAATTTTCTTTTTTCTTTATAATATAATAGAAACGAATAAAAGAAATAGCTGATCGCCCACAAGAATGTTCCGGTGCACAAAAGAAAAAGATATTCTAAGCCAGGATGGTACGCTTCATTGATAAAAAAACGGTAAAGCAGCGGGGTTAAAATAACCACCATAACGAACCCAGTAAACATTACCAGCAAATAGGTAAAGAAATTTTTTCGAACAGCCCTATATTCAATTATCTTCTCTGACAGGCCCGCATATATTTTCGGAAAAAAATACTGAAGCAATGCCATAGACAGGATATTGATCACTGAGGCGAAAATACAGGCAATGCTGTATATCCCCACCGTTTTGTTTCCATCTTCTGTGAAATGCGATAGAAAAAATTTGTCGGATGCATTCATTGAAAATATGCTCGCTTGTAATGCTATAATCGGAACTGCATAGATCAATTCACTTTGTATATATTGTTTTTTAACGGATCCAAACAAATACCCTTTCTTTTTGAAATAATAGATTGCATAAAAAAACAGCAACAAATATGCAACAACAATACCTGCAACCCTTCCCTGCCAGCGACAGGCGAAGTATACTACGAGCACAAAGGACAATCCGAATTCAACAATGGTTTTCCCAATATTTGCCCACAAATACTGTAGTGGTTCGTTGTTGTTTCTAATGAGCCCAAGCAATTGTTCATTGCAGAAAATGAGAAAGGTAACCAGCGGAATCAGCCAGATAAAGGATGATGGGAACCCGTAAGATTCTTTTAACCATCCCTTCAGGAAAAAAAGTACTATTACCGAAAATAACATTACGATCACCGGCATCATAAACCCGGATGTAAAAAAATCCCTGAACTCCTTTTGCGGCAACTTGAAAAAATCGGCACTCACTGAATGAACTATTCCCATTGCCAGAAATGGCATCAGGAGCAATATACTGGTGCTGAACAAACTAAGGAGCCCGTTCTCGGAAGGAGAAATATAAACAGGATTGGTAAATACAAACAGCAGCAGAAAAGAAACTGCTTTTGAAAAGAAATTGGTAAATGTATAAATGCCCACCGACTTGATTGAAGGATGCTGGTAAACTTCTTTTATACGGGAGCGAAGCGACATGAAAATGATATTAATTATGCTTTGATTCCTTTTACCACTGCGGCCCTGAATTTTCCTTCATACACAAAACCACCCCATACATCTTTCATGCCGTATTTGTTAAACCAATGAACAACAGAATTGATACGCTGCGGCTGGTCGTACTGCGGACTAAACATATCAAATGTATCCAGGACAACCATTTCCCGCAGTTGTTCTTTAGGCAGGCCTGCAGGGAGTGTTCCATCAATATCACAGATGGGAAGGAAACGGTTTACAAATTTTCCAACGCCGATCTTAGAAAAAAAACGGTAGGTTTTTATCAGCCAATCGGCATTCCTGTCTATTTTCTTAAACAATTGTTCATGGGT
>JBPOHG010000150.1:0-1812 GCA_052035835.1 Bacteroidota bacterium
GTAAGACCATTTCACTGATGACCCCGGAAGCAGGTTGCTGGCAAAGGAACCAGATGGTTCGGGCCGCTTCTGCCGCTGTAATGAATTTATCCCGTTGCACCCGCATATCAATTTCGTCCCAGAAAGCAGTATTTGTGCCCCCCAGGAAAAGGTTGGTAATACGTATATTCGTTCGCTTTAGTTCTTCCCGGATACTTTGCATCATACCTGTTAACCCATATTTACTGGCGCTGTAGGCAGCGGCCCCAGCCATGGGCACTTTTCCCAATACACCCGGAACATGCAGGATGAGCCCCGAATTGGCCAGTTTCATTGCAGGAAGAAATGCCTGAATGAGCAAAAAAGGCGCATAGAGATTGATGCTGATCACTTGTAGAAAGTCGGAGCCGGAAAGTTGGTCGGAGTTTTTCAAAATCCCAATCCCCGACAAATTTATCAGCACATCTATTCGTTCCTGAACTTCAAAATATGCAGAATGCAGGGATTGAACTTCGGAGGGGATGGTGAGGTCGGCTGCGAAAATGTTTCGTTCACTTATCCCCATCTGGCTGGCAGCGTTCATTAACTTTTCCTTGTTTCGGCCAGTGAGAAAAAGTTGGGCGCCGGAGGCTTTCAGCATAGCTGCTAGTTCATGGCCGATGGTACCGGTGGCACCGGCAAGCAATATGCATTTTCCTTTTAAATTTTCCATTTTTATTCTTTTCAGGATAAACAATATGAAGAGGGAATTGTTGTACCTGCATGCAGGAAGCATGCATCGTTTTCCCTCACCAACTATTTGCCAACCATCCGGCATCGGATGTATGTTCGGTATTCATTTTATTGGAGGAACCATTATTTTTTACGCAATACCCCTTTCATAAACAAAAGCTTTTATTACACCGTGCTTCCATGAAAGCATATGCAGATTACCTTTCCCGAAAGAATTGCACCGTTCATTATATCGGTGTATTTGAACCAGCAGCCGGGCTAAATGGGTTGGTGGCTTTTTTACAGGATAAAAAAATTGCTACGCTGCACCTGGTAGACCCTGCCGACAATTGGCTGCAAAAAAAGATCAGAAAGGTACAGTTAAAGGCTCACCTGCAAATTCAATGGCACAACAACCCTCACTTTATTACAGACCCATCAGAAGCCAGGCGGTTCTTCGATTCGAGGAAGTCTTATTTTCAAACTGCCTTTTATACATGGCAGCGGAAATCGTTGAAAATCCTGCTCACAGAAAAAGGAGAGCCCATTGGGGGGAAATGGAGTTTTGATGCAGAAAACAGGGAACGGTTCCCCAAAAAAAGCAAGCCCCCTGCTATTACTTTTCCAAAGGAAAATAAATATGTAACAGAAGCCCGTACATACGTTGAAACAAACTTTCCACAGCATTACGGTGAAGCATACCCGTTTTATTACCCGGTTACATTTGATCAGGCTGAAGCGTGGGCTGACCAGTTTTTTAAGGAGCGGTTCTTTCATTTTGGAAAATATGAAGATGCCATTGTTGAAAAGGAGCAGTTTTTGTTCCACTCGGTTCTCACACCCGCTTTAAATATCGGGTTGATTCAACCCGGTGCATTAATCGACAAAGCACTGAAAGCTGCTGAAGCGTATAAAGTACCTGTTAATTCAACAGAAGGGTTTATACGGCAAATTATCGGATGGCGTGAGTTTATTCATATCCTTTACCAACGGGAAGGGAGCAGGCAGCGAACCTGCAATTACTGGTCATTTAAGCGAAAAATACCGCCTGCATTTTATACCGGTGATACCGGCATTACTCCGGTGGATACAGTAATAAAAAAAGTACTTGCAACCGGATAT
>JBPOHG010000333.1:0-13493 GCA_052035835.1 Bacteroidota bacterium
CAAGATTGATAGAACAGTCAGACATTGTACTAAGGCCCACCAACACAGATGGCGATGCACTCACTATTAGGGAAGCCATCTACCTTGATAAAAAGGTATTGGCATCGGATGTAGTACAAAGGCCCGATGGTACCAATTTATTTAAGACAAGGGATATCAATGACCTTGAACAAAGGCTCGAAAAAATGGTACGGGATATACCCGCAGGAACATCTGTACACAAAGGGATCAACAAAACCAATGAAGAAGAATATCAACATTTTTATATTAACCTGATCCGTGAACTTGTTCCGGGTAACGAAACAAGATTAGCTAACGCTTAAGAATACGCGTTTTTATGATGCTGGATAAGATACATGATTCATTTACAAACCTGCGCAATTATTGCGAAGCAGCCCAGTTTAAGGGATATGACCCTTACGACGGGCTCAACAGCAAGTTGTTTCAGGCAATTCCCCTGTTGCCCAAGAGCAGGCTCGTGCGGCTGGTATGGATACAATTTTTTAAACGCTCCCCTTTCAATCTCAGGAAACTCGTTTCTATCAAACCCGAATACAATCCAAAAGCACTCGGTTTATTTCTTTCAGCCTATTGTACACTGTACAAGCATGATGGCAAAAAAGAATACCTAGATAAAATGAGTTTCCTCATCAGCAAAATTGAGGATTACCAAAGCAAAGGATATGCTGGTGCTTGCTGGGGATACAACTTCGACTGGGAATCACGTGCGTTCTTTCAACCAAAATTTACGCCTACCATTGTAGCGTCATCTTTTATTGCCAATGCGATCCTGGATGCATATGAAATAACCCGCAATGATAAGTTACTCAAAATGGCCCGGAGTACCTGTGACTTCATATTAAAAGACCTTAACCGTACAAAAGGCAAAGGAGAAAGTTTCGCATTTTCCTATTCACCACTTGATCAGAGCGTCGTTTTCAATGCGTCATTACTTGGTGCCAGGTTATTGGCCAGGGTTGCTTCCCACAGCGGCGAACAACAGTTGCTGAAAGACGCAAAACTGGTTGTTGATTTTTGTTGTGATTATCAAAAAGATGACGGTTCATGGAGTTACGGCACACTCCCCTTTCACCAATGGATCGATAATTTCCATACCGGCTATAACCTGGAATGCATTGCCGATTACATGAAGTACAGCAATGACAACAGTTATTCAGCTGTTGTTGAAAAAGGGTTCAAATATTATATCAACACCTTCTTCACAGAGGAAGGAATAGCTAAATATTACAATAATTCTATCTACCCGATAGACATTCATGCGCCTTCACAATTGGTCATGACACTCGAAAAGCTGGGGAAGATGGATGAACACAAAGAATTGATGGATAAAGTACTCAACTGGACCATTGACCATATGCAATGCGAAAAGGGTTATTTTTACTATCAGATTAACAAACACATCACCTCAAAGATCCCTTACATGCGCTGGTCGCAGGCCTGGATGTTTGTGTCTTTGGGTGTATACTTAAATCATTACCTCCCAAAATCGGAAACCATCTGACATGAAAATCTGGTTCGACTTATCTAATTCTCCGCACATCAATATGTTCTATGACCTTATCAGGGAACTGGAGGCCGATGGGCATACCATTGTGATCACTTCGAGGCCACTGGCCAATACGGTTGAATTATTAGACCAGCGGGGTTTAAAACATACCGTTGTTGGGGAGCATTACGGGAAAAACTTTTATAAGAAAATATTCGGCTACCCCATCAGGGTTTTGCAATTGCGCAAGTTCCTGAAGAAACAACAGATTGACCTGGCAGTTTCTCAGAGTTCTTTTCATTCGCCTGTTGTGGCAAAATTACTGGGGATACCTTCAATTTATACGAACGACAATGAACATGCAATGGGAAATAAGCCCAGTTTTCTTTGCGCCACTACCATCCTCATCCCCGAAAACCTTTCGGTAGATAAAGTTGCCCGCAATGGTGTAAGCGCCAAAAAAGTAGTTCAATACCCCGGTGTTAAAGAAGGTATTTATTTGTGGAGTAAAGGCGAGAAAATTCAACAACAGCGAAAGGATAACCCTGCAAAGGGAATCAATATCTATATCAGGCCCGAACCCCAAACAGCCCAATATTATAAAGGCAAGGAAAATTTCCTGGATGATACCATCCTGGCGCTGCAACAAAAATATACAGTTACCGTTTTGCCCAGGGATGCCAATCAGGCAAAACACTATAAACAGGAAAAATTTTCAAAGACCGTTGTACCCGATAAACCAATGAGCTTTGATGTCATTGCAGCCAACTGTACCATATTTATTGGAGCAGGCGGTTCCATGACCCGGGAATTGGCCATATTGGGTATTCCTACGATATCTGTATACCAGGATGCTTTGCTGGAAGTAGATGAATTCCTGTTGTCGAAAGGCCTGATGCTGCATGAACCCATGCTCACGGCTGAAAAAGTGGAAACATATATCAATGGTTTACAAAACAAGCCCCCTGCCCTTGAGTTGATGAACAAAGGCAAAGCGGCTTATCAATTGTTTAAAAAAGAAATACTAAAATTTGAAAAGAAATGATAAAGATTGCTTTAATCGGAGCAGGTAAAATGGGCATATCCCACTTATCCATTCTGGGTGCACACCCCGATGTGGAAATTGTGGGTGTTGCAGACACTTCTAAGATCGTGACCGATGTATTAGAAAAGTATTCGCCGTTTAAAACATTTTCCGACTATAAGAAAATGCTGGATGCTACGCAACCCCAGGCAGTTTTTGTATCGGCACCAACCAAATACCATGCAGCGATTGTGGAAGACCTCTTACGGAGAGGCATACATGTTTTTGTAGAAAAACCATTTTGCCTAAATGTGCAGCAAGGCACCGAACTGGTAAGGCTTGCCAAAGAAAAAGGGCTGATCAACCAGGTGGGTTACCATAATAAATTTATTGGAACATTTGAAGAGGTGAAACGGATCGTTTCAGGTGGATACCTGGGCGAAATCAATCATTTCGTTGGAGAAGCTTACGGCCCGGTAGTCGTTAAAAAAAAGCAAGGTACATGGCGTGCCGACCCAGAAGAAGGCGGTGGTTGCCTGATGGACTATGCCTCACATGTAATTGACCTGCTCAATTACCTGGTGGCGCCCATAAGACAGGTTCATGGCGCTATCCTGAAGCCAATTTATTCCGATACGGTAGAAGATGCCGTGTATTCCCTGTTGGAAACAGACAACAAAATTTCTGGAGTGCTTTCGGTAAACTGGAGTGAAGATACCTACCGCAAAATGTCTACTTCTGTTACCATCATTGGTTCAAAAGGAAAAATCATTTCTGATGCTTCCGAACTGAAAGTTTATTTCAGGACAAGTGAATGCCCACAGGGGTATACCAAAGGCTGGAATATCAAATATGTAACAGACCTTACCGAAGAAGTTGATTTTTACCTGAGGGGCGAAGAATATTCAGCACAGGTAGATTATTTCGTAAAAGCCATCCAGGGAAAAGTACCCAACATTAAAAATACATTTGAGAGCGCATTGCTTACCGACCAGGTCATTGCACAGATTAAAAACAAAAAAAATAATTAAGATATGGACAGGATTTTATTTGGAGACAACCAGTTTTTTGCTGTGAACCATATCTCTGATGAGAAATCGAGAGCACAGTCAATTAAATTTAAAGAAGATAAAACCATTCTCGACACCATTGATATTGCCCGTGACCTGGGAGTGGAAACATTTATGTGTACCACCCACGACAGGATCATCAATATTTGTGAAATGGTTCGGCAGGACCCGGAGAAGTATAAAAATTTCTCTATCTACCCCTGTATGCCATATGCCCATAAATATGCCAATGCAGTAACTGAACTGGGCATCCTTGGAACCATCAAACAATATGTTCCGGGTAACTTCTTTGGCTCAATTTTCAAAGGCGGAATGGCCGTTGTATCTAAGGACTATATCTCCATCATGGAATTAATGATTGATGCAGAAATGAAAATGTTCAAGAAGATCAACACCCCTGTAATTTTCCTGCAGAATGTAATTACAGATCTCTTACTCGGGCTGGGCATGAAGGATATCCTGAAAGCATATCATGATTACGTAAAGAAAAAATACAATGCTGAACCTGCATTCATAACCATGAACATGCCAAAACTGTTGGATGTATTGGAAAGTGTTGGTATTCAAAACCCGATTATTTGTTCCTCTATCAACAAAGCAGGTTTCAGGATGTCGGGTGGAATGGAATTGTATGAACACACTTTAAAGACAAGGCAATTGCGTGCCATTGCCATGCAGGTGTTGGGTGGAGGCGCTATTCCGGCAAAAGAAGCAATTGAATATGTATGCAGCCTTCCCAATGTTGAATCAATTTTATTTGGTGCTTCTTCCAAACAGAATATTTCACAAACCATTTCGCTGATACATGAGTTTGATAAAAAATACAAACACAGCAGCGTAATGAGCTCTTAAATAAATGACCATGGCCGCCGGCAGGAGTATAAAAACATCTGTGAGAATGTTCTTTTACGGGATACTGTGTATCCCTCACCTGCTCGTGTTTGCATTGCACAGAAATAAAAAAATAATTACAGCAGATACCAGGCGCTGGCTCGAGTTATATCACCAGGAATATGGAACCAATACTGGTTTTATATTCCTGATGTCGCATTACCCCGAGTTCAGGAACCTTTTCTATTACCGGGTGGGTGCCATTAGTTTCTTTTTGAATATACTTTGCAGAAAGATGAACACATTGTTCATCACCACCGATAGCATTGGTGAAGGCCTGTTTATCCAGCACGGGTTTGCCACTGTGATTGCGGCCCGTTCCATTGGAAAAAATTGCTGGATCAATCAACAGGTAACGATTGGGTTTTCCAATAAAGATGATTGCCCTGTTATTGAAGACAATGTAACCATCAATGCTGGTGCAAAAGTGATCGGAGGGATATTGATTGGGCAAAACAGTATTGTAGGTGCCAATGCAGTTGTGGTGAAAAATGTACCACCCCACTGTGTTGTAGTTGGCGTACCCGCTTACATTGTAAAGCGGGATGGCATTAAAGTAAAGCAGGAATTATAACAGCCGTACCCGGCAAAAATCATTGCTTATGATGAAGATTACCATTATTGCAGGCGCAAGGCCCAATTTTATGAAGATTGCGCCCATTATTAAAGCCATCAGGAAGGCTGTTTCAGAAGGCCAGATGGTTAGCTACCGCTTGGTGCATACGGGACAACATTACGACAAAGCCATGAGCGGCGATTTTTTCGAACAATTGGGTATCCCCGATCCGGATGTTAACCTCGAATGTGGTGGCGGCACCCAGGCCGAACAAACAGCTGCCATCATGATAAAGTTTGAGAAAGAACTGCAGGACCACCGGCCTGATGTGGTGCTGGTAGTGGGCGATGTTACTTCCACCATGGCATGTACCATCACTGCAAAAAAACTTTGTGTAGATGTTGTACATGTAGAAGCGGGTATCCGTTCGGGTGATATGACCATGCCTGAAGAAATCAACCGTATTGTAACCGATTCAATTTGTGACCATTTTTTTACAACCAGTGAAAAAGCAAATGAAAACCTGGAAGCTCAACAGGTTCCCAAAGACCGCATCCACTTTGTTGGCAATACGATGATCGACACTTTGCTGCAGAACCTTGGAAGGATCAGGAAACCCTCATTCCTCAATGAAAATAATTTAAATGACGGGCAGTATTTTTTGTTAACCCTGCACAGGCCTTCGAATGTAGATGACCCGGAAAAGCTCCGGTCTTTGCTTGATGCAGTACTGGAAGCGTCGGCAGGCATCCCCGTTGTATTTCCTGTACATCCACGTACAAGGCAGATCATGACAAAAAACAACATACAGTATAACCAGCTTCATATGATTGACCCGCAGGGTTACCTGGAGTTCATTTATATGGTAAAGAACAGTAAGGGGATCATCACCGATTCGGGCGGTATTACAGAAGAGGCAACGGTATTGCATGTACCCTGCCTCACGCTGCGCAATTCAACGGAACGGCCCGAAACAATTACCATCGGAACAAATGAACTCATAGGGGACGATATTGAAAAACTAAAATCCTGCCTGGGAATGATCGTAAGGGGCGAATGGAAAAAAGGCGGGATCCCGGCATTCTGGGATGGAAAAACATCCGAAAGAATAGTTGCTATTCTTTCATCTTTGTATGAAAAAGCGATGGCTTAAACTTATTAACCGGCTTACATGAATAAACAATTTAAAAGATATTTGCAGATAACGCTGGTAATCCTCGACCTGCTGCTATTGAATATATCTTATTTCATTCCCAAATTATTATTTGGCGACAGGATTGCAGAAAACTACTTCAGTGCATATTTGTCCTTCTGGCTTTTCACCAACAGCATCTGGCTGTTATTGTCGTTTGTGAGCGGGGTTTATATCGAAAAAATGATCATCCATTTTGAATCATTTACCAAGCGTACACTACAGGTGTATATATTATGGGTGATTGCAAATTTATTTTACTTGTTTTTCTCCAGGGAAATTCAGGTGTCCCGTTTTTTCATCCTTTCATTTATTATCAGTTTTGCGGTTGGTTTATTTTTAAACAGGTTCCTATATGTGGGTATCCGGAGTTATTTCAAAAGCCGTGACTACCTGTTTAACCGGGTACTTATCCTGGGTTACAACGATACTGCTTTAAAACTGGCCTCTTATTTTGAAGAGGAAGCCATCAATACCAACCTGTTGGGTTTTGCTGAGAATGAAGAAAATGTGACGGAGCTAACGCACTACCCCATACTTTCTGATATTAATGGCGTACTGCAGGTAGCGAAAGATATGGATGTGCAGGAAATTTTTTCTACCATTACTCCCGAACAAAATGAATACATTTATTCGTTGATGAGCCAGGCCGAAAAAGAATGTATCCGGTTTAAAGTGGTACCCAACCTCTCCTACTTCTTCAGTAAACCTGTGATTGTAGATTACATCAGGGACCTGCCGATCCTTTCCCTGCGAAGTGAACCGCTTGAAGACGTAGGGAACAGGTTAAAAAAGCGTGCGCTTGATTTTACTGTGAGTTTACTCGTTGTGATTTTCATCCTTTCATGGCTGATTCCCATTCTGGGATTGCTGATATTGCTTGAATCCAGAGGGCCCATTTTCTTTTCACAAAAACGCACAGGCAAAAACAATCAAACATTCAATTGCCTTAAATTCAGAAGCATGAAACCCAACAAGGATTCAGATTCGAAACAGGCCACCAAGAACGATATGCGTGTAACCAGGATTGGTAAATTTATTCGCAAAACCAGCCTGGATGAATTTCCCCAGTTCATCAATGTACTTAAAGGCGAAATGAGCCTGGTGGGCCCAAGGCCGCACATGGTAAAGCACACCAATGATTATTCTAAAATCGTAGACCAGTATATGATCCGACACTTCCTCAAACCGGGCATTACCGGATGGGCGCAGATCAATGGCTTCAGGGGTGAAATCACAGACCCCCGCCAGATAAAAATGAGGGTAGCAAACGACTTATGGTACCTCGAAAACTGGAACATCTGGCTCGACCTCCGCATCATGTTCCTAACTGTGTACAGGGTATTTAAAGGGGATAAACAGGCATACTAAATAACGGAAACGCACAATCGATTTTATCACCAAAACAACTGCAATGGATTTTTTTAATTCGAAATACATACTGAGCAATAAACGATTCGGATGGATCGACTACGACCGTGGGCTCAGTATCATACTCGTAACCTATCGCCATTGTTTTGAAAGTATGGAAAAAGCCGGGCTCGACCTCAAATCTTACCCGTTTCTTGAGTACATCAATGTTTTCTTTTTTGGTTTCAGGATGCCGCTCTTCTTTATAGCATCAGGTATTTTTATTTCGGGCAGTATGCGTAAACGTGGTTTACATGCCTATCAGAAAAACAGGGTTCAAACCATACTTTACCCGATGCTGGTATGGGGGTTCATACAGATTACCATGCAGATGATATTTTCTGCTTATACCAATTCGGATGTTACGCCCATCAGTTACCTATACCTGCTCATCTACCCAAGGGCTACCGGCCAATTTTGGTACCTGAATGCCTTGTTTTGTGTTGGGATTATCTATGCCTTCCTCAAAATGAAATTAAAATTTGAGCTTAAGCATCAATTGATACTCGGCCTCATCCTGTATTCACTCTGTGCATATATTAACTCTACCACATTAAATATTGGTTTTGCAATCGACATTTGTAAATACTACCTTTTCTTTGCCATTGGCGATGCCATTTCATCTTACATGCTCGACGAAAAAACGGCCCGTACATTTACATCCTGGAAAGTGATCCTTCCATTATTCATCGCCTTTATCACGATACAGTATTTCTTCACCAAAATCAACATGGCTGAAGGCAATAACTACTATGTAGAAAACCATATGCCGGTGTTTTTCCTCGCAGTTGCTTTGGTTGGTTGTGCTATCTCTATTGCATTTTCTTTTACATTGAAAAAATACCAGGCCCTTCCTTTTTTGCGTGTAGTAGGTTATAATTCGGTACATATCTATTGCATGCAGATCATCTCCATGTCGGTTGCCAGGCTGGTGTTGATTAAGGTGCTTGGCATTACTTATGTTCCGTTATTGGCGCTTTTGATACTTTGTGCAGGCCTGGTGATTCCTATGATCGTATATAATATTTGCCTTCGCCTGAATATGTGGTGGCTTTTCACCTTAAAAAAGCCGGAAGAGGAAATCAATTACCTGGCGCAGGTGAATTTGGCTAAATCAAAAAAATAATTGTCATTTCAGATAGAAAAAAGGCCCGGTTGAAAATACAACCGGGCCTTTTTATTCAATTCACCCCTTTAACATTAATTCGATTTTACAACCTTGATGGTTTGTTGTTGTTTGCCCTGCTGAACTTTTACAAAGTAAGCCCCTGCCATCAGTTGCTTACCAAATGAAATAGTTTGTAACCCATTGGCAGGGCGGCTGATCCTTTCTACGATACGGCCTTCTGTATTCATTACTGTAATAAATACAGCCTCGTTTTCACTTCCTTGAATGATTAACTTAAATAAATCTGTAGTCGGATTAGGAAATGCATGGATACTCCAGGGGTTATTGGCAGTTTCTGTAATTGAAGTGATCAGGTTTTCTGATTGTTGAGAAGAACGTCCGTTACCGGTGCATCTGATATTGCTTGCCAGGATGGTTACCGACATAGTTGAAATAGCACCGGTAGCATCTTTCGCCCTTAGGGTATAGGTGAATGGCCCAAGGTTAATAAATGTTGAAGTAGTACCATATCCCCAATTGTCTATCTGGTAAACATAAGGGGCAGTACCTCCTGCAGCAGATACTGTAATGGAACCATCCCACCTGTCGCGGCATGTATTATCTGTTTTCGTAACCAGGAGGATTTGTAATGGTTGCTGTATTGTTATGGTCTTTGTTATTGTGCAACCTTTAGCATCCCTTACTGTAACAGTATGCGTACCACCTGTAACACCAGTAAGTACATTGGAGGTTTGGTATGTGCCATTATTGAGTTTGTAATTATATGGCGTATAACCTCCACCGGCAGTAACAGTTACAGATGTTGTACCGCCGTAAGTTGCAATGGTTCCCGCAGATGTAGTGGCAGTAAGCGCAGCTGGCTGAGCTATTGTAATGGTTGTGCTACGCACTGTACCATTCTCGTCTGTAACAGAATATGTATATGTTCCAGCACCCACTGTGAAAGTGCCGGTACCTGTATAGGGAGGCAATCCTCCGCTAGCAGCAACCGTAACAGTTGTGGTACTTCCATTACAAAGAATGGCCCCGGCGGTGGCTGTTACAGTGAGCGGACTGGAAGCGGGTTGTGTAATGGTAATATCAACGGATCTGGTACAGCCATTTGCATCTTTTACAGTTATTGTGTGTGTACCGGCATTGATGTTTCCAAATACATTGGAACTTTGATAGCTGCCACTGTTCTTTTTATATTGGTATGCTCCAGTACCACCTGTAACACTTGCTGAAATGGTTGTAAGTCCGCCATAAGAAGTGATCGTACCCGAAGACAAAGTCATATTGAGTGCCGATGGCTGTGATATAGTAACTGTTTTGCTTCGCGTAATACCGCCTGCATCTGTAACATTGAAAGTATGTGTCCCAGCTCCTACCGTGAAGGTACCTGTACCTGTATAAGGAGCTGTTCCTGCGGATGCCGTCACCACCACAGTGGTAGTTCCTCCGTTGCACAAAATTGTTCCGGCCGTGGCATTCACAGTGAGCGAAGTATTGGCAGGTTGAGTGAGGGTGAATGATTTAACCAGTAAACAGCCTTTATTATCCCTGATAGTAATGGTATGTGACCCTGCAGCTATTCCTGTAAAATTAGCTGAGGATTGATAATTCCCATTATTTAATTTATATGTATATGGGTTACTTCCACCGGATGCAGAAACACTTGCAGAAGTAGTGCCCCCGAATACGTTGATCGTACCAGTTGTTACAGTTGCTGCAATAGCAGAAGGCTGACTAACAGTAATGGATACTGCTTTAACGGAATAACTGGCATCAGTAACTGAATAGCTGTACGTACCTGCTCCTACTGAATAGGTACCTGTACCGGTATAGGGTGCAGTTCCACCGCTTGCGGCTACTGTAACAGTAGTAGTTCCTCCATTGCAGGAAATAGCTGGTCCCGCTGTTGCCGTAACCGACATGGATGCCGATGCAGGCTGTGTAACAATAAGCGTTCGAACAACTGTACAGCCGGCTGCATCCTTAACTGTTACAGTGTGGTTACCTGCTCTTACATTCGATAATACATTCGATGTTTGATAAGTACCGCTGTTTAACTTGTAAGAATAAGCCCCGGTTCCGCCACTACCCGTAACTGTGATGCTCGTAGTACCACCAAATGCTGTGATAGATCCCGCTGTTAGGGATGCTGCCAATACATTGGGTTGAGTGACAGTAATAGTGGTGTTACCTACAAGTCCATTTGCATCAGTCACTGAATATGTATAAGTGCCTGCGCCAACTGTAAAAGTGCCAGCACCTGTAAAAGGAGCCGTTCCGCCGGTAGCAGCAACTGTCACTGTTGTGGTTCCTCCATTACAGGCAATCGTACCCGATGTTGAAGTTACACTTAGCGGTGTAGCCGTACTATTAGATTCTAAAATACCTGCATTGGGAACCGAAGGCACCACATTGCCGGCAAAATCCTTGGCCATCCCAACATTTTGTCCAAAATCAATGGCAGGGCTTCCACTCGGTGGTAAAAAATCCCAAGAAGCCGGATTGGTTGCAGTGACATTTGTAAAAATATTGGTTGCAGTGGTTGTGAGTTCAGAATTGTGTGCGGTAAAATTCAATACGCTATTCGTCCCCAAACGGTAAATATTATCCTCGTGCACCAATTGGCTACCGGTAAACTGTCCAGAACGTGCTACGTCTATTCCGGTAGTAAGCCAGAAAATATTGTTTTTTAGGGTTACAATATTAGAAGCGGATGAAGCGGTGGTTACACTCAACATCCAATTATCGTATAAGCGCTGAACAACTGTTTCAACAATTACATTGTTATAAAACTGAAGGTTACTTACAGTGATGGCAAAATTCCCTGTATTATTGATAAAGCAGATACCTCCATTGTTGATGAGTTTGTTATAAGCAAAAACATTTCCTGTAGAAGTACCTCCACTGCCGCTTCCAAACTCCACCAACCCATTATTATTGATCATGGTATTATACCCAACAAAATTATTATTGGTATTTGGCCCATAGAATTCAATAGCACCTCCATCATAAGTGAAATCGTAAGAATTTGCCCAGCAATCCTGAAAGCGGTTATTGGTGATGGTATTATTTGCACTTGATATCACCACAGGATTGGCGCCGTAATCGTCGTAGCCACCGTTGTTGGTATTCACGACCATCCGTAAATTTTCAATAGTACAGTTGTGAAGTTTGTTGTTCCCTGCATAGAAAAACACACCGATACCTACAAGTGAAATAGAACAGTTTTGAATGGTAACATTGGTTGAAGTACCGTCTATATAAAATGCACGTTCAATGTTACATTGCTGTGTACGGTCTGTTGGACTTAAAGATGGATCAGTTACATTCAGTCCGTCGAAAACAATATAACTGCGGCTGAGAACATAAAATACATTATTGATACGGCTTCCTGTTCCCGAAAATATTGGGGCATTGCCTGTACCATATGCGGTGAAAGTGATGGGGCTGGTTGATGTACCCGAACGATTAACTGTTAACTGGCCGGGATAGGTTCCACCACGCTTAAATGAAATAACATCTCCAGGTTGAAATAAGCTCATGTTGCTATTTACCTGGCTCATACTTTTCCAGGGATTAGCCAGTGAACCATTCTGAGTGGCCAATGTGGTTGATGCGTCTACATAATAGTTAGCGGCATGCGCAACTCCTGTAATAAAAAACAGGATTGATAACAACGTAAATTTCATGGTTTCCCTCTAGTTAGGCTATTGATAAATGTTTCAAATAGGCTTTCCCTGCCAGACCAATACACTTCTGGCTATTACATTTGGTGAAAAGTTCAGGATAAAACACTCCTAACTATCACTAAATGAATAGCAATAAAGCAATATATGATTGTGGAAAAAAGATGGTAAGGCTTTCGAAAAGGTACAGGGGATCAGAAGAAAATAAAAAATGCCAGGCGAAAGCAGTTAATTTTCTTACGAGCCAAATTATTGCAATTATTATGCCATTTTAACATTTCACTTGAAATATACTCATTTTTTTGAAAAAAAGTAAAATAAAGCCACAGTTCTATAAACAACAAGATTGCCCCCCGTGGAGGCAATCTTGCGGTTCATATAGTAATCAAGGGCCTAGTTTAGCTTAATGACTTTTTGAGTAAGTACAGTTGAACCCTGAATTACCCGGATGATATATGTTCCGCCTGCCCAGGTTTCACCCAGCATAAATTTGCGGTTGGCAGCTCCCCTTCCGCGGTATACATATTTACCATTGATATCTATTGCCTCAATCCAGATTTCTTCAGATACCGGGCTGTTAACTTCCACATTAAAATAGTTGGTACTGGGGTTTGGATAAGCGCTAACCCGAAGGGCATCATTGGCTTCTCCCAATGAGCTTACACTGCTTCTTCCACTAGTTGAGTTACAACTAACCGAACTATTGGCAACCACTACATCTATTGAAGCTGTAGCTCCTGTAGCATCCTTAACAGTAACCTTGTATGTACCTGGCATCAGGTTGGTAAAGTAATTATCGGAAGTATAAGGTACCCAGGGTGTCTTGAACAGGTAGGGCGATGTTCCACCACTTGCACTCACTGTAATACGGCCATCACGTTTACCCTTACATGAAATACCGGTACTGGAAACCAGCATAATCCTTAATGTACCATTGCCAGCTGGCTGCGTAACAGTTACTGTTTTGGTGGCTGTACATCCTTTTGAATCTTTCACCGTAACGGTATGTGTTCCTGCTGCTACTCCGGCAAAAA
>JBPOHG010000123.1:0-7682 GCA_052035835.1 Bacteroidota bacterium
CCCGGGCTGTAAACCATGGCTTTTTGAGGCCATACCCCTGGGAGCCGGCCGGCAGGTTCTCTTTATTTCTGTCAATTGAAATGATGGCCTATTTAATAATAGTGGCCCTGGCTTTGTTTAGCTCCTACAAAAACAATACCCATCCAACCAGCTTTTTATTTTTTGCAACCTGCTTTTCCATATCCCTCATCCTGCTAACCGGCTACATTATACCTAATAGCAGCTCCATCGTTAGGTACAAAAGCCTTTATTTACCATTATTCATAACCCCTGCCTTAATTTGCATTGATGGCTTCAGGAAAAAACATATTATAATTTAATATATGTTTATTTTTTTAGGATAAATCTCATTTTTTTAAAAGTATTATTCAATAAATATTGATTTTTTGCGTTTAATTGCTTTAATTTGTGACTTAAAATCAATAAAAAAATGAATTCTCTGCGATTTACTGCCGTCGAAAATATTGCTAAAAATGCGATTACCAACGACGTTAAGGCCTCAGAAAAGGTTACGGATATTTTTAATGAAAACGTATTTACCTTAAAAATTGCCCGTCATTACCTCAGTGATGATGCTTACAAAAGCCTTTTGGCCTCAACCATGGGTGGAAAGAAAATCGACCGTGCCATGGGAAACAATATTGCCAACGGGATGAAAGCATGGGCCGAAGAAAAAGGGGTAACCCATTTCACACACTGGTTTCAGCCCCTAACAGGTTTGTCGGCCGAAAAGCACGACTCCTTTTTTACATTGAAAGGCGATGGCACCCCCATCCAGGAATTTGAAGGAGCTGCTTTGATTCAACAGGAACCAGATGCATCTTCATTTCCCAGCGGCGGGTTAAGGGCAACCTTTGAAGCCCGAGGTTACACAGCCTGGGACCCTTCTTCACCCGCTTTTATCATGGAAACAGGAGAAGGAAAAACCTTGTGTATCCCTACCATTTTCGTTTCATACACAGGCGAATCGCTGGATACAAAAACACCTTTGATTAAGGCAGTCGTTGCGCTCGACAAAGCAGCAGTAGACGTTTGCCAGTATTTTGATAAAAATGTATCTAAAGTAAATGCAACACTGGGCTGGGAACAGGAATACTTTGTTGTAGATGCCGGTCTGGCCACAGCACGCCCCGATCTATTGCTCACCGGCCGCACGGTATTCGGACATGCACCTGCAAAAGGCCAGCAGTTGGAAGATCATTATTTTGGCGCCATACCCGAACGTGTATACGCTTTCATGAGGGATTTTGAAAGGGAGTCATACCGGCTGGGCATACCCTTGAGGACAAGGCACAATGAAGTGGCACCTGCACAGTTCGAATGCGCCCCAATATATGAGGAAATGAACCTGGCAGTAGACCACAACACGTTGCTGATGGATATCATGACAAGGGTAGCCAAACGCCATAACTTACTGGTACTGCTACACGAAAAACCATTTGCAGGGATCAATGGAAGCGGTAAACACAACAACTGGAGCATGGCTACAGATACCGGTGTAAATCTGCTGGCTCCGGGAAAGACGCCAAAGACCAACCTCATGTTCCTTACTTTCTTTGTAAATACCATTAAAGCAGTACATGATTATGCAGAACTGATCAGGGCTTCTATTGCCAGTGCAGGCAACGACCATCGCCTAGGTGCCAACGAAGCTCCGCCAGCTATCATTTCTATTTTCATTGGTAAATACCTCACAGATGTACTCAACCAGGTAGAGAAAAGAGTGGGAGGAAATTTTGACGAAACGGATGAAGCCATCCTTAAACTTGATATCCATAAGAGCATTCCGGAACTCATGCTCGATAATACCGACAGGAACCGTACTTCCCCTTTCGCGTTCACAGGAAATAAATTCGAATTCCGTGCAGTAGGATCTTCCGCCAATTGCGCAGGCCCCATGACTGTGCTCAATACCATTATGGCGGAGACACTGAAAAAATTTAAAACAGAAGTTGACGGGCTCATCGAAAAAGGCGAGAAAAAAGAAGTTGCCATCATGCAGGTGATCCAGAAATATATTGTTGAAAGCAAAAAAGTATTGTTTGAAGGCGATGGTTACAGCGAAGAATGGGAAAAAGAAGCAGCCAAGCGTGGATTACCAAATGTAAAATCGACACCGATCTCATTGGATGCTTACGCTTCAGAAAAAGCCAAGAAATTGTTTGAAGACAATCATATTTACAATCACCTGGAGCTGGAAGCAAGGCATGAAATCATGCTGGAAGCTTACATCAAGAAAGTTCAAATTGAAGCAAGGGTGATGGGAGACCTGGCAACAACACTTATTATTCCAGCCGCACTCAGATACCAGAATATTCTGATAGAAAATATCCGTGGCATAAAGGATGCAGGGTTGCCCGAATCGGCTTACGCAAGCCAAAAAGCAATTCTGGCAAAACTCAGCGAACACATCAATGTAATCAGCAGCCATGTTGGCGACATGATTGAGGCACGCAAAAAAGCAAATGACATTGCCAATACAAGGGAAAAAGCCATTGCATATTGCGAACAGGTAAAAGAGAAATATTTCGACCTCATCCGCTACCATGCCGATAAACTGGAGCTGATGGTGGCCGATAACCTTTGGCCGCTGCCAAAATATCGTGAACTACTTTTTTTACGCTAATTGAATGCAAGCCCTGATCTTTCAGGGCTTTTTTTTGTTCATTAAACTTTATGGGTTACATTAGGTCTGAGTAAATAAAAATTTATGAAACAACTGATTTGCTTATTCGCCCTGGCTGCTACGGTTTCATCGGCAAATGCCCAGGTAAGGCGAAATTCCGCTAAACCCATTGCCGATAGTGTTGTTGAAGTGAATGGCCAACAGCAGAAGACCAATCGGAGGGATATGATGAAAGAACTTAACCTCTCCAAAGAACAAAGAAAACAACTGAAAGAAATCAGGCAATCAAACCAGTCTGCAAAAGCAGCAGTAGAAAACAACACAGGCCTGTCTGCCGAACAAAAGCAAAAGGAATTAAAAGCATTGCGCCGACAGCAATTAGAGAAAATGAAAGCTATTCTTACGCCCGAGCAATTAGAAAAATTCAAAAAACTAAGGCAGGGCCAAAGAGAAGAAGATGAATAAGTACAAAACGGGTTAGCATTAGCTAGCCTTTTTTTTCAGTATTATAACATGATACTTCGGCAAAAATGGAACCAGTTCCCTAAATTTATCCCATGAAAAAGTTATCAGGCATTGTATTTTTCTCCCTTCTTTTTTATGTTGTTGCTGCCCAACAAAAAGAAAACAAGTTTGCAAAAACTGATGCATTTGTATTATCACTGGGTGCACTGGAAGCATTTAATGTTGCTACCATTGCCGATACACTCACGGCTGGTTTCGCAGATAAAGAACAAAAAGCAAGGGCCATCTTTTTCTGGATAGCAAACAATATTGCCCTTGATCCAAAAGCCGTCAGGGCCAATGACAACAAACAAACCGACCCGGTATTGGTTATTCAAAACCGCAAGACAACGCCATTGGGATTCTCCCTCCTGGTGCAGGAAATGTGCAGCACTGCCGGTATCCGCTGCCTCAGTGTGGATGGATTTATCAGGAATAACTTTGAAGACATCAATAACAAAGCAGATGAATTCAATTATTCCTGGAATGTAATCCAACTGGGTAAAAGCCCTGAAGAATGGCATTATGCAGATGCAGCTAAAGCAAGTGGTTCTTTAGATAAAAGGCTAACAACATTCACTAAACGCTATACGGAAGGGTTGTTTTTCCCCGACAAAACACTCTTTAACCTTGATCATTATCCTGACAACAGTGCATGGCTCCTGGGTGAAGGATCCAAAAGCCTGAAAGATTTTTATGCATTGCCCATCATCAGGCCACTGGCCTATGAAATGGGAATAAGTAAGCCAACACCTGCCACCGGCTATTTTAAAACTACTACAGCAGGCACGACGAGGTTTACTTTCCGGTACAATGAAAAGAAACCGGTAACGACAATGTATATCATCCTGGGAGACGGCAATAAACAAAGTAAACCCGAAACGGTAGATTTCAGTGATGGCGGCGGACAAATCAGCTTTAGCTATAAATTTAAAAGGGATGATATTTACCCCGTAAAAATATTCGTGAACGGAGAAGAATTATTACAATACAATGTTGAAGTGACCGAATAAATTACCTACCCTGCTCTTTTAACATGCGCATCATATCGCTATAATGCATTTTCAAAACAAATGCATTGATGGCCTGGCCAATGCGTTTCGATTTTGTAGCATCGGTTTTTGCACTTTCAATCCATTTGGAATAATATTGGCGATGCGATGGCGCCAGGGACATGAAGAATTCTTTTGCAGCCGGCTCATCATTGAGGCATTCAAGCAAAGCAGCCGACAATTCGAGCGGTTTCTTATCCATCGTAAGCTGTACTTCTAACCGGTCCCCTTTCCTTTTTCGAATGGCCTTTCGCAGGGCTGCATTCAATGGAAGGATAAAATCTCCGGCGCCCATCGGGATCAACGCTGTTTGGTGAATGGAATGGCCATCTAACTTACCTTTCACCCGATATGATTTTCTGCAACCCGGATTAATTTTTTCCGCCATCTTTTGCGGGATAAGTATGTAAGTCCAACCGGTTTTCTCTCCCCATTCGCCGAACTTTAAAATTTCTGCTGTAAAAATTATCATACACTATACTTACAAAGGCTTCTAAGCTGATTTACGATCCCTTAAAAAAATCTGCAATAAAAAACCGATTGCCACTACCAGCAACGCTCCAATTACATTCAACCATAAAAAGGATATAATATCAGCCTTATAAATAATAACAACAATTGCTTCAGCAATCACCGCTGCAAAGAAAACAGCATTGGCCCTAATATATTTCATCCAGAATGCCACCAGGAAAATCCCTAGTATAACACCGTAAAATAATGAACCCAATATGTTCACGGCTTCAATCAAACTGTTTCCAATGCTTTGTGCAAACATAGCTGTTACAATACAAAATATACCCCATCCAAAAGTATACCATTGGGCAGTTTTGAACTGTTTAGCGTCATCCGTTTGCTGACCTTTACTAATATACTTCTGGTGAAAATCTACCATGGTACAAGCAGCAAGTGAATTTAAAGCAGCGGCAATACTACCCCAGGCTGCGAGAAAAATGATGGCAAATACAAGCCCAATCAAGCCCACCGGCAGGTTATCCTTTACAAATCGAAGGAAAATATAATTATTATCATTGGCCTCTTTTTCGTTGAGGGCAATTTTTAATGTCTCTTTATATAGCGATCTTACAGAATCGGCCTGTGGCCAGCTACCCGACGTTCGAAAGCCTGCATACTCCTGATCCAATGCCTGCAATTTATCTTTATATGAAGTTTGCATCGCCCTTTCTGCAGTAGTGGCATCGAAATAAACAGGCGCTTTATGATAGAGATAGAATGAAAAGATGAGGACACCCAATAATAAAATAAAAAACTGCATAGGTACTTTAACGATGCCATTCATCAGCAAACCCATCCTGCTTTCCCTGTTGTTTTGTGCAGTAAGGTATCGGCCAACCTGGCTATGGTCGGTTCCAAAATAACTCAATGCAAGAAAGAATCCACCAATCAATCCACTCCAGATATTGTACTTATCCTTCCAGTTAAAACCTTCTTCCGTAAAACCAGTGCTGATGATATTCATCCTGCCTGCGGCCCCTGCATCTTTCAATGCATCAGTAAAACCCTTTCCTTCGGGTAATAATTGAACGGCCATGTATCCTACCATGAAAAGCGAAACAAAAACGATCAGCATTTGGATTTTCTGGGTATGTGCTACGGCTTTAGCGCCCCCTGTGATCGTGTATACAATCAACAGGCCCCCCATTACAAGATTGGTGTAATAAATATTCCATCCCATAAGCGAACTCAATACCAACGATGGCGCATAGATGCTGATACCGGTGCTCAATCCACGCGATATGAGAAACAAAGCTGAAGTAAGCGACCTTGTTTTACTATCGAACCGATGCTCCAGGAATTCATATGCGGTGAGCACTTTTAATCGGTTGTACACAGGCACAAAAAAGATACTTATGACAATCATTGCCAGCGGCAACCCGAAATAATATTGTACAAAACGCATCCCATCACTATAGGCCTGGCCGGGGCCAGTTAAAAAAGTAATGGCACTGGCCTGAGTACCCATGATGCTCATTAAAACAAGGTACCAGGGCATGCTCCGGTTGCTAAGGAAATAACCTTCCAGATTTTTGCTGGTATGGCTTTTATACATGCCATACAGGATAATTCCGGTAAGTACACAAATCAATATTACCCAATCGATACTACTCATAGCAGTTGGCTGAACTGGTTTTACCTGAAATACATCGTGACATAATAATAAAAAACGATCTGTAATAACAGAAAGATGAGCACTATCCAATACCAAAAACCCAGTTTACTTTCTTTACGCATAATGCTTGGATGAATTGATTAGTTAACCGGCTTTGCTATCAGGTTTGCAAAAAGCCGGTATGCCCCTTTTACACCAGCAGGTAACTGCCTGAAAAATGACAGCCCCGTATAAATAAATCTGCCTTTGCCATACTGAGCAACCAGTAATGCACCATCATGCGCCTTTTCACCGGGATCGGCCATAGACAACAATTTAACATAAGCAGTATCCGTTGTTTCGGCATGGTACACACTACGCTCCTGTACCCAACCATCAAAATCTGCTGATGTAATTTTATTCGGGAAATTAAAAAAGGAATGGTCAGGATGCAGCATACTAACTGCAGCCGTTTCATCAGTTATACGGTTACGGGTAATCGAGAATGTATAAGCAGCCATTTTTGCTTTTACCGGTCCAATCTGGTTGCTGGTATTGTATTGGATGAGCAATACGCCACCGCCATTTACATAATCCATGAGTGTTTCATACACGTTGTTCATCCATTCGTTGGTATTGTAAGCCCTAATGCCTGTTACTACCGCATCATATTGGCTCAAAGTAACCGCAGTAATATTCTCCTCAGTAAGCACATCTACCTGGTAACCCATCTGATGGAGCGCTTCGGGCACTTTATCTCCGGCTCCTGCAATGTAACCTATGCGTGTACCCGAAATTTTTACATCCACCTGTAAAAAACTCACCTGGGCAGGTTTCAGGTAACTGATGGGTGGAATATGATCATAACGTATACTCCTTAATTCCTTGTCGAATGATTGTTCCTTTCCAGCAACTTTCGTCACCAAAACCGGATAATAACTGCCCGGACTGATTTCAACAGGCACAGTTTTCTTCTGGTTCTTTTGCAATTGCCGCACCCCAGCTTCTTTTTGAATGACGCCTTGGCTTTCTGACCTGAGCAAAATTTCTTCGAGCTGCGAATCACCGTATGGCTGCAATTCTAATTGTATGTTTTTTTGCCCCCCTGTAGATGTTATCAACAAGTTATTTTTTGGGCGTACACTCACTGCAGGGCTCACAAATACCGGCTCATACAACTCCCCTCTCACAGGATCTGTATGTTTATATTGAACCGGCTTAGTAAATGAGAAATTCCTTCCTTCGATGTTCACCGTGAATGTTACTGACAACGGTTCACTTTCTGCCTGCCCAATCAATGACTGCTCTGCCACATTGAAACTACCCGGCTCCATCTTTTCGCGTAACCAATAAGGCTGGGTCATATAGATAGCACCCTGGTCATTGGGAACTG
>JBPOHG010000043.1:0-12999 GCA_052035835.1 Bacteroidota bacterium
CTACTAAAGCATACGTTGCATATGGCAAAAAATGAAGGCTGAATAAACCGGTTATTTTGAAAAATACAATACCGCCAATTCATACCCTTTCAATCCCAGCCCACTGATGACACCGGCAGCCCTATCTGAAACAAGCGAAATTTTCCTGAATTCTTCTCTTCCAAAAATATTCGAAATATGTACTTCCACCACTGAAGTAGATATGGCAGCCACGGCATCTCCGATGGCTACTGAAGTATGCGTATAGCCGCCTGGGTTTAAGATAATTCCATCACTGCTAAATCCCGCTCGTTGTAATTCATTGATGATTTCTCCTTCTACATTGCTTTGAAAATAACTGAAAACTATGTGAGGGAATTTATGTTTCAATTGTTCAAAAAAAGACTCAAACGATTCATTGCCATAAATAGTGGGTTCTCTTTTACCCAACAGGTTTAGATTGGGGCCGTTGATGATAGCAATTTTCATGAAGTAAGCTGCGTTTTAAATAATAGAACTAATTTATCCGGCTTTAACCATTGCTATAAATTCATCAAAGAGGTAGCGGCTGTCGTGCGGGCCAGGCGTTGCTTCGGGATGGTACTGTACTGAAAATGCATTTTTCCCTTTGATGCGAATCCCTTCTATGCTTTGGTCATTGAGGTTGATATGGGTAATTTCTATATTACTATTCCTGCGAACAGCTTCGGGGTCTATTCCGAAACCATGGTTTTGGGTGGTGATTTCCGACTTACCGGTAATGATGTTTTTAACCGGATGGTTCAAACCACGATGCCCATGGTGCATTTTAAATGTAGGTATATCATTGGCCAGTGCCAGCAATTGATGCCCCAGGCAAATACCAAACAAAGGTTTTCCCTTGGCCAGGATTTGCTTTACTGTATTAACTGCATACAGCATGGGTGCAGGGTCGCCCGGGCCATTGCTGATAAAATAACCATGCGGTGAAAATTTTTCCAGTTCCTCAAAACCGGTTTTTGCGTTGTATACTTTCAGATAAGCCCCACGTTCTGCAAGGCAATGAAGGATATTTTTCTTCACCCCAAAATCCAGCACTGCTATGCGGATGCTGCTTTGTTCGTCACCAACTGTATATGGTTCGTTTGTGCTTACCTGTGAGGCCAGTTCGAGCCCGTTCATAGAAGGGACTGCACTGAGTTGTTTGCGCAATTCTGCCGTGTCCTGTATGTCGGAAGAGATGATACAATTCATGGCTCCTTTGGTTCGCACATGTGATACCAGCGCCCTTGTATCCACTTCATCAATAGCAACGACCTGTTGGGATTCGAGGTATTCCTGCAGCGAATCCCCTGCCAGGAACCGGCTGTATTTTTCTTCCAGGTTCCTTCCAATCACCGCTTTCACTTTTACGCTATCACTTTCTACATCGGTTGCTTTTACACCATAATTACCAATATGGGCATTGTTCATGATCAATACCTGCCCATAATAACTGGGGTCTGTAAATACCTCCTGGTATCCTGTCATGCCGGTATTGAAACAGATTTCACCGGTAGCAGTCCCTTTTTTGCCGAAAGCTTTGCCATGAATGATGGTTCCGTCTTCAAGCATGAGTATTGCGGTGTTATTCCTGGAATAGTTGCTCATTTTCTGATGATGTGTTTTACAAAGAAAAGAAATGACGGATAATTTCTAAAAAAATACAATCCACAAAAAAGCCCCGAAAAATATCGGGGCTATATGTAAAAGACATGTACTCATTTTACGCTTCTGCTTTTTCTTCTGTGCTGGTTTCAGAAGCTTCTTCGGCAGTTGCTTCCGCAGCTTTCTTCTTACCACCAGAGCGGCGTGTTTTCTTAGCTGGTTCAGCAGCTTTGCTGATCCCTTTGCCATAGATTTCATTGAAATCTACCAATTCGATCATCGCAATTTCAGCAGCATCACCTGCACGTGTCCCCAACTTAATGATCCTGGTATAACCACCCGGGCGGCCGGCTACTTTTGGTGCAACAACTGTAAAAAGTTCTTTCACAGCCTGTTTGTCATTCAAATAGCTGAATACGATGCGGTGGTTGTGCATGATTACTTCCTTGCTATCGGTAGCTTTGGTTTTAGTAATCAGTGGCTCAATATAAGTACGCAGCGCTTTTGCTTTCGCAAGCGTAGTGGTAATCCTTTTGTGGGTGATCAACTGGCAACCGAGGTTCATCAACAGGGCTTTCCTGTGTGAAGCGGTTCTGCTAAGATTGTTGTTTTTGTCTCCGTGACGCATGACTTGTTGTGTTTAATTCGTCTGTACCGTGTCAGGAATTACAGACTACTGTTTAGAAAATATGATTCAATAATTGATTAGCTCAATTACTCGTCGTCTAATTTTAATTTGCTCAGGTCCATTCCAAAGCTCAATCCCCTTTCGTGCAATACCTGGTCGATTTCGCTTAAAGACTTCTGGCCGAAATTCCTGAATTTCATCAGGTCTTCCTGTTCGTATTGAACCAGTTCGCTCAATGAATTGATCTTAGCAGCTTTCAGGCAGTTGAAAGCACGCACAGAAAGATCGAGGTCTTCCAGTGGTGTCTTTAGCATTTTGCGAAGCTGTAACGTTTGTTCATCAACGAGGTCTTCTTTCTTGTCTTCTTTTGTATCGAAAGTAATGTTTTCGTCGGTGATGATCATCAGGTGCTGGATAAGGATACGGCTGGCTTGTTTCACCGCTTCTTCGGGGTGAATGGTACCATCAGTAACCACTTCCATGATCAATTTTTCGAAGTCAGTGCGTTGTTCTACCCTGGTATTTTCGATCAGGTATTTTACATTTTTGATCGGGGTATAAATCGCATCAACCGGAATATATCCGAAATGATTGTTCTTCTCTTTGTGTTCTTCAGCCGGCACATAGCCACGGCCTTTTCCTATGGTGATTTCGATATCCAGTTTAGCACTGTTATCGAGGGTGCAAATCAACAATTCAGGATTCATTACTTCAAAAGCCGGAGAAGCTTCCCCGATCATTCCTGCAGTGAATTCTGTTTTGTTTTTAATAGAGAGGATTACTTTTTCAGCATTTACCTCATGGTCAACTTTTGCCTTGAAGCGAACCTGCTTCAGGTTAAGGATGATTTCGGTAACGTCTTCGGTTACACCTTTCAGTGTAGCAAACTCATGATCTGCCCCGGCGATGTTAATACCAACGATAGCATAACCTTCCAATGAATTCAGTAACACCCTGCGCAAAGCGTTACCAATGGTTACACCGTATCCTGGTTCTAACGGACGGAACTCAAACTGTGCTTCAAAATCAGTTGCTTTCTGAAGAACAAGTTTATCTGGTTTAACAAAATTAAAACTGGCCATTTTTAGTTGTTGTGTTTAATTTAGAATTGTTGTTTACCGGCGGATGTACCCGAGCAGTAAAAGATCAAAAACCAAATTCCAATTGGGGTTTACCCAGTGATGTTGGTTCTTACTTATTACTTTTCAATGTTACTTAGAGTACAATTCCACGATCAGTTGTTCCTTGATATTTTCAGGAACACTTTCCCTTTCAGGATAAGCGATGAATGTACCTTTTAGTTCTGATTCGCTCCAGTCTAACCAACTGAATTTGGCATTTTTACCGCGTACATTACCGGTGATCGCTGTATTGGCAGCGCTCTTATTTTTCAAACCTACGATATCGCCTGGCTGGCAACTGTAAGAAGGAATATTTACTACTTCTCCGTTTACGGTGATGTGTTTATGGCTAACCATCTGGCGTGCTGCCTGGCGGCTGGGCGCAATTCCCATACGGAAAACGGTGTTATCCAAACGTGCTTCCAGCAATTTGATCAGGTTTTCACCTGTTACACCTTTTTTACGTGCTGCTTCTTCAAATGTTTTACGGAATTGTTTTTCCAGCAAACCATAGGTGTACTTGGCTTTCTGCTTTTCTTTCAGCTGAACGCCATATTCACTTAAGGTTTTACGCTTTTTATTAGCGCCGTGCTGTCCTGGAGGGTTGCTGTTTTTTGTCAGCCATTTTCCGTTACCTGTAATAGGTTCTCCAAACCTGCGGGAGATCTTTGTTTTGGGGCCTGTATAACGTGCCATAATTGTAAGGGGCCTTTTAGTGACGGTGTATCATTATAAAGGCCTTTAAAATGAATAATACACCCGGTTAAAAAATATTGTAGGTTGATCAAACACTGTTGTTTCATTAAAACAACAGTTGACAGTACAATGCCTATTATACCCTTCTCTTTTTTGGAGGGCGGCAACCATTGTGTGGCAATGGCGTAACGTCTTTGATCATAGAAACTTCCAACCCTGATTGTGACAATGAGCGGATAGCTCCTTCGCGGCCGCTACCCGGACCTTTCACATAAACATCCACCCTTTTTAAACCTGCATCCAATGCTGTTTTTGCAGCGTCGGCGCCGGCCATTTGGGCTGCATAAGGGGTATTTTTCTTACTTCCTTTGAAACCCATTTTACCAGCTGAAGACCAGGAAATAACCTGACCGTTCTTGTTGGTTAAACTGATGATGATGTTGTTGAAACTAGCTGTGATGTGAGCATCGCCGTAGCTGTCTACTTTTACGATTCTTTTCTTTGCAGCTGCTTTTGCGCTTTGGGCTTTTTGCCCCTGTGCTTTTGCCATAAAATTTAAAAAAAGGTAATCTTAAAAAATGATCCCGTATGATGGGACTGAACCAACCCTCCTGCCGACTTATAAGCGATCCGGCGCTGATTCAAAATTTACTAAGTCTATAAAAACGGTTAGCGAAAGCAATGCTTCCGCTAACAATCATTTACTACTTCTTGGCAACTTTCTTCTTACCGGCAACCGTCTTACGTTTACCTTTCCTGGTACGGCTGTTAGTACGAGTACGCTGTCCACGCAAAGGCAATCCTTTACGGTGACGGAGGCCACGGTAACATGCGATATCAAGCAAACGTTTGATGTTCATCTGCGTTTCGCTACGCAGCGCACCTTCCGTTTTAAACTCGTTATTAATAACGTTACGAATAGCTGCCTGTTCGTCATCATTCCACTGGTTTACTTTTTTGTTGAAGTCGATATTCGACTTGCTCAAAATGTACCTTGCAGTAGAACGGCCAATACCATAAATGTAGGTAAGACCAACTTCGCCCCTTTTATTCTTTGGTAAATCTATACCGGCAATACGTGCCATATGAATGTTTAATTTTTAATGTTTGCGATTGAATTAACCCTGCTTTTGCTTAAAGCGTGGGTTTTTCTTGTTGATTACGTACAGGCGGCCTTTCCTCCTCACAATCTTGCAATCTGCACTGCGTTTTTTAATAGAAGCTCTTACCTTCATTGTATTAAGTTTTTATCTTTTTCTTAATTGCCCCAGGTTATTTGTACCTGAAAATGATTCGGCCCCTGGTGAGATCATACGGACTCATCTCAACACCCACCTTATCTCCGGGAAGAATACGGATATAGTGCATCCTCATTTTTCCGGAAATTGTTGCCAGAATTTCATGGCCATTCTCTAACTTCACTTTAAACATAGCGTTGCTGAGCGCCTCTATGATTGTTCCGTCTTGCTTGATTAATGCCTGTTTAGCCATAAAATTGGGAGCGCAAAGATAAGAGGAATAATTTAATTATGAACCAAAAAAACCGGATATTACACAATAAAACATGATTTTTTATGAAAAAGCTGCTTTTTCCCTGCCTGAGTATTTGTTTGCTGATGGCATCCTGCGGTAAAGATGATCCCGCCCCCAACAACCCGGCCGATGACAATTATATGAGCATCACGGCCAATAGTAAATGGACCTATGATGTAATTACCAACCCCGGACCATCACAAACCTCTGTGGTTGATACAGTTACAGCAACTTCTACAGATACCAGCATCAATCTGAGCGGTACTGCCCGGGTGTACAGGATTATGAAACATTCCAATGGAGACATTTCAGATTATTATAATATATCTGGAAATAATTATTACCGTTACCAGCAGATCGATTTAAATGGAACTTTTCTGAATGTAGAAGATCTTTACCTGAAAGATGACCAGCCGCTCAACAGTTCCTGGTCGCAGAATGTAAATGTTACGCTGCCTGGATTCCCATTCCCCATTGCCCTAACCATTACCAATACAATCATAGAGAAAGACGTGAGCCGTACTGTGAACAGTGTTAATTACACCAATGTAATCGCTATCAGAACAGATATTACCGGGGCAGGATTACCTGCGGGTACCATCACAACTGATATCAGGAGTTATTATGCTAAAAGAGTTGGTTTGATTGAAGGAGTTTATATCGTGCAAATTCCTGCCGCCACTGTAGATCTCAATACTAAAACTTTATTAAAAACAGCAGACATCCAATAAATCGTTCTACTAAATGTACATCAAAAGCCTGGTCATTACACCAGGCTTTTTTTTTAGGACTATCCAAGAAGATATCATTATTCTAAGATCGTCACTTCCGTACGCCTGTTTTCGGCCCTACCCGATTCTGATTTGTTATCAGAAACCGGTTGAGTCATACCGTATCCTTTGGCAGTTAACCTGGCAGGATCGATGCCTTTGCTCACCAGGTAATCTTTAACAGCATTTGCACGGTCGAGCGACAGTTTTAGGTTGCTCGCAGCATTGCCTACGTTATCGGTATGCCCGCCGATCTCAATCTTGTCGTCTTCCTTACGTTTGAGGTAAGACACCAATTCATCGAGTACGGTAAATGAACTTTCCTGCAAAGTGGCTTTTCCAAAATCGAAATTACAATTATCGAGTACCCAGTTTTTGGAAGGCATGAACTGGAAATTGAGTGTGAATGGCTTTTTATAATAGGCATTGCCTTCTGGCGCCGGTATATCCAGCACATCATAGCTGGTTGAATCCTTGAAACCCAGGATAAAAATATCGTATTTATCCCCTGATGGAAGCCTAACAGAAAACTTGCCGTTATCGGCTGTAAGCCCCTGGTACTCCCTGCTATTGTTCCTGCTTTTAAAAATCATGATTTCGTGAGGCAGTACATTTCCATTAAAATCTGTTACGGTTACATCTACTTGTGCGTCTTTGGGAATGGATGCATTTTGAACTGTTCCGGTGCCCTGTTGGGCAAAGACCGCAAACGGGCAGGTGAGCATCAACACAAGTAAAAAACGAAACTGTTTCATATTAAACTGTTTAAGAGATAAAGATATAAAGTTATGTAAGATCCTGGGTTCAGCATATTACAATTTCTGCTGCAAACGCAATACCATTTCTGCTTTCCAGGTCTTAAAATCCCCGCTGATGATCTGTTTTCTTGCTTCAGAAACCAGCCAAAGGTAGAATGACAGGTTGTGTACACTTGCAATTGTTAACCCGAGGAACTCTTTCGACTTCATCAGGTGGCGCAGGTATGCTTTGCTGTAGTAACTGCTCATATCACAACCAATCCCATCATCAACCGGGGAAAAGTCTTTCTCCCATTTTTTATTATCAATATTTATTACACCATTGCTGGTAAAGAGCATGGCGTTTCTTCCGTTTCTTGTTGGCATTACACAATCGAACATATCAACTCCCATTTCAATCGCCTCCAGGATATTCCAGGGAGTTCCTACGCCCATCAGGTAACGGGGTTTTTCGATTGGCAAATGGTCGCAACAAAGCGAACAAATCTCATACATTTTATCAACAGGTTCCCCAACGCTTAGTCCGCCAATGGCATTGCCAACCGCGTTTTTGCTACTGATGTAATCACAGGATGCCTTCCTCAACTGGGGATGTATGCCTCCCTGAACAATCGGGAATAAATTTTGCGTATACCCGTATTTGTTAGGTGTATCATTGAAACGTTGAAAACACCTGTCGAGCCACCGGTGTGTAAGCTCCATTGATTTTTTCGCATAACCAAATTCACTCGCTCCGGGCGGGCATTCATCAAAAGCCATGATAATATCCCCGCCGATGCTCCGCTGCGTATCCATGACATTTTCGGGAGTGAAGAGGTGGCGGCTCCCGTCGATATGCGATTGAAAAACCACGCCTTCTTCGGTAATCTTCCTGGTACCCGACAAAGAAAAGACCTGGAAACCACCACTATCTGTTAAGATCGGCCGGTCCCAACCGTTGAATTTATGCAACCCACCTGCTGCTTCCAACACTTCCAGCCCAGGCCGGAGGTATAAATGATAAGTATTACCAAGGATGATCTTTGCCTTTACATCTTCTTTTAATTGTTGCTGGCTAACCGCCTTTACACTGCCTACGGTGCCAACCGGCATAAAAATGGGTGTAGGTATTGTACCATGGTCGGTTTGTAGAGTGCCGGCCCTGGCCCTAGTGAAAGGATCCTTTGATTGTATTGAAAATTCAAGTGCTGCCATAATGTCTAAACCGCAAAGATAATTTTTTAAAAATGCTTTTCGAAAGTGAACCCAATGTATCGAAAGCATAATTTTGCCGCAATGAACTTTAACTGCATATCAGACAACTGGCCTTTTTACCTTTTCATTGCTTTTTGCGCAGTTGGCACCATTCAGGTTTTTTATTTTTTGTTTTTTTTCATGCGGCTGGCTTTTTACCGTTCCAGATCGGAAGAAACCTCTCAAACGCACCCTGTAAGTGTAGTGGTTTGTGCAAGGGATGAAGCGGCTAATCTTGCCAGTTATTTACCGGGCGTTTTGGTGCAGGATTATAAAACGACGCATGAAGTGATTGTTGTGAACGACAATTCATTCGACGACAGTAAATATGTGCTGGAAGAATTGCAACGAATGTATAAGCAATTGCACATTGTTGAGCTCACCCAGGAAGCCAAAATGATTCCCGGCAAAAAATTCCCGTTGAGCATCGGTATCAAAACTGCCAAGCATGAGATCGTTTTGCTTACTGATGCGGATTGCGTTCCTGCAACGGAGCATTGGATCAGCAGTATGCAAGCTGCTTACAAAGACAACACCGAAATTGTACTTGGTTATGGGGCATTTCATAAACAGGGCGGGCTGCTGAATAAACTGATACGCTGGGAAACCTTTCATTCGGCTTTGCAATATTTCAGCTACGCCCTTGCAGGCGTGCCATACATGGGTGTTGGCAGGAACCTCAGTTATAAAAAGGCTGTTTTTTTCAGGCACAAAGGATTTTCATCTCACAACAATATCCCTGGCGGCGATGATGATCTTTTCATCAACATGGCTGCAACAGGGAAAAATACACGTATCAATATCCATCCCGATAGTTTCACACTCAGCAAAGCTGCTTCGGGTTGGAAACAATGGCGTGCCCAAAAAAGAAGGCATTACAGCACCGGTAAATTTTATAAGCCACTGCATAAATTCCTGCTTGGTTTATATTCCATGAGCCATTTTCTTTTTTATCCTTTGCTGGCCGTTTCACTCATTTTTTACAACTGGCAATATGGCCTGCTGCTGTTTGGGACAAGGTTGTTAATTCAACTGATAGTGTATGCAAAAACTATGAAAAAACTCAATGAGAAAGACCTGCTGCCGCTGTTTATATTCTTCGACTTGTGGATGTTTTTCTATTATTTAATCTTTGCACCGGCTTTGTTTAAAAAAGCGAAGCCTACCTGGAAATAATCCATTCTTCAAATCAACAAACATGGAATACCTGCTGCAATACTTTGATGATTTTACAGATAAGCAAACAGAACAATTTGCTGCACTTCAGCCATTGTATACCGAATGGAACAGCAAGATCAATGTCATCAGCAGGAAGGATATGGATAATTTCTATTTACACCATGTCCTTCATTCGCTTTCTATTGCAGCATCATTTTCATTTGAACCCGGCGACCAGGTAATGGACCTTGGTTGCGGTGGAGGCTTCCCTGGCATACCCCTGGCAATTTTCTTCCCGGATACATCTTTTCACATGGTTGACAGTATCAATAAAAAATTAACTGTGGTAAAAGAAATTGCACAAACATTAGGTTTGCATAATATCAGCGTGCAGCATACCCGTGCAGAAGATATTAAAAACAGAAAATTCGATTCGGTGGTATCACGAGCGGTTGCACCGTTGAACGAATTGTGGAGATGGAGCCGCCCCCTGATCAAGAAACGAGCAGTTACAAAAGACGGCATCCCCAACGGATTGATTTGTTTAAAAGGAGGGGATTTAACAAAGGAAATTCAGGAAAGCGGTTGTAAACCATTTGTATGGGAAATGGAAAAAATATTCCCGGAACCATATTTCCATGAAAAGTACTTGTTGTACCAGCCTATGAAATAGCATCCATTTACTACTTTATACGTATTGTTCAAATAGATTAGATTTTAGAGTTTTGCATAATGAATATCTCCGTTGCCATCGTAGAAGACAATAGTGACATCAGGCATGCGCTTGAGCAAATCATTGAAATGGCTGATGGCTATTCCCTGAGTGGTTCCTGTACCAGTGGTGAGGAAGCATTGCTCAAGTTACCTTCTCTTAAACCGGATGTTGTTTTAATGGATATTCATCTGGGTGGCATCAACGGCATTGAAGTGGTTAAACAACTCAAACAGTCCTGCCCTTCCATCCTATTCATGATGTGTACCATTTATGAGGAAGATGAAAAGATTTTTGAAGCATTGAGTGCAGGCGCCAGTGGTTACATTACAAAGAAAACAGCCCCACATCGCATGCTCGATGCCATAAAGGAACTGTATGAAGGCGGGGCCCCCATGAGTAGCCAGATTGCCCGAAAAGTGGTAACTGCATTTGCCGCAAAGCCCAGTCCGCATGCCACAGAAGAAAGCCTGCACATGCTGTCTAAAAGGGAACTTGAAATCCTCGAAATGCTGTCGAAAGGCCTGGTATATAAAGAAATTGCACAGGAACTTTTCATCAGTTCAGAAACAGTGCGCAAACACGTGTATAATATCTACAATAAGCTGCATGTTTCTAACCGCATAGAAGCTGTCAATAAATTCTTTGGGCGATAAGCCTTACCAGGTAAGTTCCAGCAGGTTGTTCTTCCGCTCCACATCGGCCATTCGCTTGGATGGATCAATCTCTGCTTTAACAATATCTGTAAGCTTTGCCTTTACCTGCACTACATACGTGGGGTGTGTCCAGTTCCATTCAGGATGTACTTCTCTCATCTCATCTTTGTTTTCTGCTGGTTTGCTGCCATACATGATATTCAGTGGAATGTAATGCATTTCTGTTGTGCCAGTTTTGGTAGTAACCTGCAAATCGATTGGCATAGGCATTGTGCCTGTGCGCTTTATCCTGATTTTTGTAACACCCGATTCCTCCCATAAACTATCAATGGCGTAGTCGATTGTTTTGGTAGTATTCACCCAGTACATTTGGTACCAGTCTAACTCCATTTTACTTACGTTTTCGGCTATCCGAATAAAATCATTTGGATTTGGATGTTTGAATTTCCAGGCATTGTAATAATCGAGCAATACTTTATCACGGGCCTGCGCACCTATGATATAACCCAGTTGTTCAAGAAAGACCTCGCCTTTAGAATAAGCGTCGATACTGTACGCAAAATTGCTATTGTAATGATCGGCATAGGTGCTCATTGGTTCCTCGAGCCCGCTTTTAACCAACGCAAAATAATTCGCATAAGCCCCCGAATGGTCATCGGGCAATGATCCGATCGTTTTTTTCAGGTTTTCGTTCGAAGGATTTTTTTCAAGAGCATCCTTGTAATCCTGGATAGCAGCACGCTTATTGTAGAATTTTGTTACCAGGTCTTCGGCAAAACTGGTAAACCCTTCATCCATCCAGGCATATTTACCTTCATTGGTTCCGAGGATCATTTGATACCAGCTGTGCATCCATTCATGAAATGCCGTTCCCAGCGAAGGGCCGCTCACCAGGGTAGCCATCGGATATTCCATTCCTCCATCGCCCCCATGAATAAATGAATATTGAGGATACGGATACTTCCCATAATTTTTTTCAATAAATGGCAATACGGCTACGGCTGCATCTGCTACTTTTTCCCAGGCACTGTCCTTTTTGGCATCGGGGCCTGTGTAATTGTATAAAACGTGAATGGCAGGGCCGCCGGGAATTTTCTTTACAATATGCCGGTAATCGGGATCAGCTGCCCAAACAAAATCATGTATTTTTTCGCCTTTGAAACGCCAGCTTCGTTTAGGCGATGACGTTGGTTTCAATTCGGTGCCAGGTTTATCATATCCCCAGCCAATGTCATTTGCATTTACCAATACACCTGTTCCGCCCAATTTATAAGAAGGGTCAATATGAATGGTTACATCAAAATCGCCCCAAACCCCATAAAATTCACGGGCTACATAAGGAGTAGGGTGCCAGCCTTCATAATCATATTCACATAGTTTTGGATACCACTGGCTCATGCTATAGCGAACGCCGGTTTGAGGGTTATCCCGCCCACTCCGCCTTACTTGCAAAGGTACCTGCGCCTCAAATTCCATTTCCAGCACCACAGTAGATTTTGGCAGGATCGGTTTTGTAAGTTTCACTTCCAATATCGTTTCGTGGTAAAAAAATGGTTGTGGTACGCCATTCATTTTCAAAGATTTTATTTTCTGGTAACCAATTTCATTTTCTTTCAGGTTTTGAATACGGTCCCTTACCCTTCCATCCCAATCGGGGCGGCCATTTACCTGCACTTTTCCCAATTCACGGCTGCGAACATCCATTGAACTATTGGGCTGAAATGCATTCCAGTACAAATGATAAAATACCCTGTCGAGCTGTTCTGGTGAATTATTTGAGTATTGGAGCTTTTGTTTACCGGTAAAACGGTTGGAGAGCGTATCAACATCTATGATCATGGTATACTTCACAGCCTGCTGCCACCGGTTGGCTTGTGCATACAATTCCGAATTTACAGTACAGGAAATTAACATCATGACCAGGATAAATAATCGTTTCATTCATTAAACTTTAAGGGTTAAATTTCGGTAAAATACTGTTATGCAAAATAAAAAACTGATCAATGGTTTCCCTTTTATCAGGTATAGCAAAGAAAAAACCACAACAAATGAATCTGCAATAAAGTCGGCTGATTTTCTAAACTTCATGGATACCCGAAGAACATGCCGTGATTTTTCACCGAAAGAAC